>NZ_VPEG01000016.1:0-92540 GCF_013417275.1 Acinetobacter sp. YH16038
GAGAATTGAGACATCAATATGGCAATAAACTGATCCCACCGGGAAGCCGCTCTAAATTTCTGTCCAACATGGTGTACTTTAGCAAGTTGTTCAAAATCCTGTCGCACAACAGGTTTAATTAGCTCATGAAATACGGTATTCTGATGTGACAAAACCTGAATCCTGGTCGTTAAAGTGTTTGTTTGCACTCATATTTTAACTGTTAGGACTCAGGTTTTTTTATTTAAAGCAAACTATGGGACAGCAGTGACCTGACGGTGCTTTTTCATGGCGGGGCATGACTTATTCTGGTGTGTGGTACATCAGATATAATTCATTCAAGTTTTCTGGAATCTCTTCTGCAAGCTCATCCATTAACTGGCCATTGCGACGGAAAGATTCCATTTGCGGATCTTCTTCATCGATGCCACTGAATACCATAATTGGCAGCGTTAAATCGACCAACTGTTCTTCAAATTCTTCTGTAAACCAGGCTTCTTCGTTTAGGAACATGGCATCTACAAAGCCCACGCTCCAGTCACCTAGACTTGATTCGGTATCTGCTTCTTCAATTTCAAACGGGAAAGTGATCCCTTCTTCATTGGCCAAGCTTTGACGGATTGACTCTAACCATGCTTTAACCTGATTGATGATTTCTGCAGGCACTTTTTTCTGGTTGCCTTCAAAAAGTTCATCCATCCATTTGTCAAATTGCGGGCCTACTGCGATAGCACATAAGAAACCATGAGTTGCCGCAAAATCCAGACCATACTCATTTTGGTCGCCATCCAGATATTCACTCAACAGGTCTAAATCTAAAGCACTCATTTAACATCCAAACTTAGAAAACCGAAAGGATTAGCATAGCATTTATTCAGGCTATGCTAAATCTGAATTCGTTAATCTTCGTCGTCAAAGTCGTCATCATCGTCGAAGTCATAATCAAAATCTTTGAGTTCGCGTTCCAGGCGGCGTTGCGAGAGCAGATCATCAATCAGACGACGTTTTTCCAACGACTCTTTCGCACTTAGCTTACTCGATGCCTCATCGAAATTAACATCATCATCACCGTAGCTATCATCTAGTTCAAAATCTGTCGAAGACACTAAAACTACCTCGTAGTGAAAAATGTAAATGGGTCTAGGCGCTATTTATCTTGCCTTTAAAAACTTGTCAAGTTTTATTTATATATTTTGTATGTTTATACTAGTTGGCTCTTGTTTTTCTACAGCATAATTGTGTATTTATTAGCTGGTTAGATAGTGAACGCTTTTTATCCCATGGATGAGGGACGTTTCTAAAATTAGATTGGGAAATACACTTGAAAAGATAAACTTAGACCCAATATCGATATTCAATTGTTATTCAAACATATTTATAAAATCATGCTTGACTGATCAATTCCAAAACTATTTCAGGTGAATTGTGCTATCATGCACGGTTTTTCACTGCCACAGATTCAACGAAGAGTAAGCAAAGATGAGCGATATGACTTCCCCTACTTCTCAAGTAGCGGCTCTGATTAGCCGAGGCAAAGAACAAGGTTACTTAACCTTCGCTGAGGTTAACGATCATCTCCCGGACTCCATCACAGAAAGCGAACAGATTGAAGACATCATTCAAATGCTGAATGATGTGGGTATTCCTGTCCATGATCGTGCGCCTGAATCTGATGATGCAATGTTCGAGGATACTGCAGAAGCTGCTGATGAAGTTGCAGAAGAAGAAGCTGCGGCTGTACTTGCATCTGTAGAAAACGAACCAGGTCGTACGACTGACCCTGTACGTATGTACATGCGTGAAATGGGTACCGTTGAACTTTTAACGCGTGAAGGCGAAATTAGCATTGCAAAACGCATTGAAGAAGGTATCCGAGACGTTCTTCACTCTATTGCTTACTGGCCGAATGCTGTAGAAGTTGTACTACAAGAATACAAAGATTATGAAGCTGGCGAACGCCGCCTTGCTGACATTCTGTCAGGTTATTTAGACCCTGAATCAGATGAAGAAATTCCAGAAGTCCTGGAAGAAGTCGCTGAAATCGAAGAAGACGAAGAAGCAACGACCAAGTCAACCAAAGATGTAAAACTGGATGATGACGAGGAAGATGAAGAGTCTGATAGCGATGACGATTCTGAAGGTGACTCAGGCCCAGATCCAGAAATTGCCAAAGTTCGTTTTGCCGAACTTTCCGATGCCTGGAAAAATACCAAAGCGGTACTGGAAAAACACGGCCGTAACAGCAAAGAAGCAGAAGAAGCACTTCAAGCGCTTGCTACTGTGTTCATGATGTTCAAGTTCACGCCGCGTCTGTTCGATATCATTTCTGAAATGATTCGTGGCACACATGACCAGATCCGTGGTGCAGAACGTGAAGTGATGCGTTATGCCGTGCGTCGTGGCCGTATGGACCGTACCCAGTTCCGTACTACTTTCCCGGGTCAGGAATCGAATCCAGCCTGGTTAGATGAGCAAATTGCGAAAGCGACTGCTGATCAGAAAGCTTATCTGGAAAAAGTACGTCCTGACGTATTGGCCTTCCAGCAAAAAATCGCAGATATCGAAAAAGACCTTGATCTTAAAGTTCGTGACATCAAAGACATTGCCAAACGTATGGCAGTCGGTGAAGCGAAAGCGCGTCGTGCCAAGAAAGAGATGGTTGAAGCAAACTTACGTCTGGTGATTTCGATCGCGAAGAAATATACCAACCGTGGTCTGCAGTTCTTGGATCTGATTCAGGAAGGTAACATCGGTCTGATGAAAGCGGTAGACAAGTTTGAATACCGTCGTGGTTACAAGTTCTCGACTTATGCCACCTGGTGGATTCGTCAAGCGATCACCCGTTCAATCGCGGATCAGGCACGTACCATTCGTATTCCAGTGCATATGATTGAAACGATTAACAAGATCAATCGTGTATCTCGTCAATTGCTTCAGGAAATGGGCCGTGAACCGACACCGGAAGAACTGGGCGAACGTCTGGAAATGGACGAAGTGAAGGTTCGTAAAGTACTGAAAATCGCTAAAGAACCGATTTCGATGGAAACACCGATCGGTGATGATGAAGATTCGCATTTGGGTGACTTCATTGAAGACAGCAACATCACCTCTCCTGTTGATGCTGCTACTTCAGAAGGCCTGAAAGAAGCGACTCGCGAAGTACTGGAAAACCTGACTGAACGTGAAGCGAAAGTCCTGAAAATGCGTTTCGGTATCGACATGCCAACGGATCATACTTTGGAAGAAGTCGGTAAACAGTTCGATGTAACCCGCGAACGTATCCGTCAGATTGAAGCGAAAGCACTGCGTAAGTTACGTCACCCTTCCCGTTCTGAACACCTGCGTTCATTCCTGGAAAATGATTAAGATTTAATACAATTTTGGAGACTTGAAATTTCATCTCTCGTCTCCATTTTGTATTGCAATACACCCAAACGCCTGCGCTATGCAGGCGTTTCGAATAGGGGGACTACATGTTAGACCGTACACCATCTCGTGAACTCCGCGAAGATCTTTGGGTTTTTCCAATGGATTACCCAATCAAACTCATTGGCCTGGCAGGTGAAGAACTGCTGGATGCAGTCGTTGAGATTTTTACCAAGCATTTCCCTGACTTTGATGGCGATAGCGTAAGCATCACTCCATCCCGTACTGGTAAATATCATTCGATCACTGCTCAGCTACGTTTCCTTGAACTAGAACAGGTGCATGCCGTATATGCTGATCTTGCAGCTTGCCCACTAATCAAGACTGCACTTTAAGATTATTCTGCTCCAACCTTGGCAAATTAAAAAACACGCTTTCGGGCGTGTTTTTTATGTGTGTGACTAGCTCACCAACAATTACTACGAATCTCTCCCCTATCTATTGCTGAAATCATTATAATTATTTGCAGTATGATTTAATTTTCTAAGGACGCACACTGTGACAGCTGCGGTTCAAAAACCCTCCCTGATTATCCGTCAATATAATAACCTGACTCCCTACGAAGACCGTTTTCTGGAAATGAAAAGCTTCACGGAAAACCGTGATGAAAATACGCCTGATGAGTTATGGATTTTGCAGCACCATGATGTACTGACCCAAGGTCAGGCCGGTAAACCGGAACATATCCTGATTCCAACTGATATTCCTGTCATTCAAACCGACCGTGGTGGTCAAGTCACTTGGCATGGTCCTGGTCAGCTCGTCGCATACTTTATGTTTGACCTGAACCGTCTGGGCTGGAATGTCCGTACATTGGTGTCTTATGCCGAAAACCTGATGATTGAACTACTTAAAAAGCATGAGATTGAAGCCTATGCCAAGCCCGATGCTCCGGGCGTCTATGTGAATGAGCGAAAGATTGGTTCTCTCGGCTTTAAAATCCGTAAAGGCCGTAGCTATCATGGCTTATCTTTAAATATTGATTGCGACCTGACTGGTTTCCATACCATCAACCCGTGCGGCTATGCAGGCCTGGAAATGGTGCGAATTAATGACCTCGTCAGCAACCCGCCAAAGTTTAATGACTTGTGTGTTGAAATTATTGAAACTTTAAGCAGCAGCGGTTACTTTAAGCAGGTGAACGTCGAGCAAAGATAAAGCCTTTGCATTTTAACAATAAATAAATTAGAGTAATTACTCTAAACCAATAATATCAAGATAGGGATCATCACGTGATTGCGACAAAATCCGTAAAACCCGCTTTGCAGCTTGCCTATGTCAAACTGATGATGGATATCATTGGCCGTGGCCTGGTCATGGCAAGTCAGGTAGACCCAGAAATCAAACAGGAAGTTGCCCAGTTTCCCGCCAATTTTAGGCTTTCAATGAATGTTTTTCCGCATGGCCCGGCCTTCGTTGCCCGGGTCACGGAACAACATCAGCTGGAACTGGTCAAAGACAGCAGCATCAAGCCAGACCTGACCATTACCTTTAAGCATCTGCATCATGCCTTTCTGGTGTTTTCCTTTCAGGAAAGCACGTCTCAGGCCTTTGCCAATGACCGCATGATTGCCGATGGTGATATTTCCTATGCGATCCGTCTGGTACGTTGCCTGAACAAAATGGAAGCGCTGATCTTGCCGAAAATGGTGGCGCAACTGGCAGTAAAAGAATACCCGAATAATCTGGGACTCAAAGATAAAATCATGGAAGCGAGCAGCATCTACTTAAAAGTCGCTCAATCTTATTTGAAACGGAGTGTATAACATGGCAAAACCTTATTATGAATTTTTCTGCCCAGTCAAAGTAATTGCTGGTCATGCCGCGTTAGAACACATTCCTTTTGAATTGGCCACTTTAGGTGCCAAACGTCCACTGATCATTACCGATAAAGGTGTACGTGCCAATAACCTGCTGGCGCCGATTGAAGCTGCTTTTGAATCGACCGATGCCAAAATTGCAGCGATTTTCGATGATGTCCCGCCAGATTCCAGTTTAGGTACAGTGCGCAGCGCAGCACAGCTTTATCATGATCATGATTGCGATGCCATTATTGCTGTTGGCGGCGGTTCAGTGATTGATACCTCAAAAGCGACCAATATTTTGGTCTCTGAAGGTGGTGACGACTTACTCAAATATTCTGGTGCGCATAACCTGCCTAAACCGCTGAAGCCATTTTTCGTAATTCCTACGACTTCAGGAACTGGTTCTGAAGTGACGATGGTTGCGGTAGTTTCAGACACAGAAAAAAATGTGAAAATGCCATTCGCATCTTATTACCTAATGCCGCATGCAGCAATTCTGGATCCACGTATGACTCAGACCCTGCCACCGCATCTAACTGCCATGACAGCCATGGATGCGATGACTCATGCGGTAGAAGCCTACACCTGTATGGCAGCCAACCCAATTTCAGATGCCTATGCCACAGCTGCCGTGAAAAAGGTCAGTGCCAACCTGTTTAACGTACTCGACAACCCAACTGATGCCCAAGGTCGTCTGGAGCTGGCTCAGGCCTCTACCATGGCCGGAATTGCCTTCTCCAATTCAATGGTGGGTCTGGTGCACTCCCTTGGACATGCTCTAGGTGCAGTCGCGCATTTGCCGCATGGCCTATGTATGAATCTGTTCCTGCCTTATGTACTGGAATACAACAAGGAAGTGAATGGCGACAAGATTGCCGAGCTGCTGCTGCCATTGGCGGGTGCAGACATCTATGCACAAACACCAGCACACTTACGTGCAGACAAGACCATTGCTACAATTTTAACCATGCGTGATCGAATCTATAGCTTGACCAAATTACCGCGCACATTAAGTGAAACAGGTAAGATTTCTGAAGCACAGCTGGATGAAGTTGCTGAAAAAGCATTAAATGATGGTTCCATCATTTACAACCCAAAAGAAGCCAGTTTGGAAGATTTGAAATCTATCTTAAAAAAGGCTTGGTAATTACTGAAAAATAAGCCAATATAGCGAAAAATTTAAGCCTGATGTTTTTTTAGACATCGGGCTTTTATCTTGCAGGAAATCGCCGTTTTTTGCTTCGAATGGCACATTTCGTGCAGGCCTAAATTCAAAAAATAGCTAGTAAAAGCCGTAATTTTAAAGTAGATTGGCGCGCTTTTATAGAAAATTGTAGGGGGGATCGTTCGTCTCAAACGATCCTTATTAAATATGACTGATCCTTGATCAACGATTAAGAGGATAACGCCGTTGACAAATTTCTCTGGGACTCAATCGGCAGCTAAACTGCAAAAAACGCTAGGGCTCTGGCACATCATTATTATTGGTTTAGCTTACATTCAACCAATGACCTTATTTGATACTTTTGGTTTGGTATCTGAAGAAAGTCATTTGCATGTTCCTACTTCTTACATCATTGCCCTAATTGCAATTTTGTTTACATCGATCAGCTATGGTCACATGATTCGCCGCTACCCTTCTTCGGGTTCGGCCTACACCTATGCCCAAAAATCGATTCACCCGAATATTGGCTTCATGGTGGGCTGGTCTTCCTGGCTGGATTATCTGTTATCACCAATGGTGAACATCATCCTGGCAGTGATCTATCTTGAAGCACTATTTCCTGATGTGAACCACTGGGTCTGGGTAATCGTGCTGACTGCCTTCATGACCGGGGTAAACCTGCGCGGTGCACGCTTCGTGGCGAACTTTAACAGTTTGATCGTACTGGTACAGTTACTGGTGATCGGTATCTTTACCTGGATGGTCTTTACCAAACTGCAGGCCGGTTTCAATGCTGATGGTCCGATTACAGCTGAACAGCGTTACCAGCTTTGGAGTCTTGAACCGTTCTGGAATGAACTGACTTCGGTAGGCGCCCTGATTACTGGTGCGACCTTACTGTGCTTCTCATTCACCGGTTTTGACTCTTTAAGCTCTCTGGCAGAAGAAACCAAAGATACTGAAAACACCTTGCCTAAAGCGATTTTCTTGACTGCTTTAATCGCTGGTGTGATTTTCATTATCAGCACTTATTTCATGCAGCTGTACTTCCCTTCTACACCGGGTTCTTACTTCAAGAATATTGCTGAAACTCAGCCAGAAATTCTGCTTCTTGTAGGCGGCTCACTGTTCCAGTCTTATGTTCTGACTTTTGCGATCATTACCGTAATGGCGTCTGGTATCTCTGCTCATGCAGGTGTATCTCGTCTGATGTATGTCATGGGTCGTGATGGCGTGATCAACAAGAAAATCTTTGGTCATATCAGTCCGAAAAGCTATACGCCAAACTACAACATTCTGATTGTAGGTGCAGTGGCCTTAACTGCTGGCTTCATGGATCTAGATATCGTGATTTCGATGATTAGCTTCGGTGCCTTGACTGCGTTTACATTCGTGAACCTGTCAGTAATTTCACGTTATGCACTGCGTGATGGCCGTACTAAAACTGCGAAAGATATTTTCAGCTTTGTGGTCATCCCGATGCTTGGTTTTATCAGTATCTTTGCGATGTGGTTGGAAATTGAAGAAACTGCACTGAAATACGGTTTATGGTGGGCGATGTTCGGTATTTTGTACCTGGGTTATAAAACCAAGGGCTTTAAGCACCCTGCTCCACAACATAACGAGTTTGAATAATCGATATTGTTCATACCTAAAAAGGCGCTTTATGCGCCTTTTTTTATTTTCTTGGATAATAGACTGAGCTTATTGTAGGCGACAATCAAAACCCATCTGGGTATTTACCCGGTTATTTTGAAAGCCCAATTTTTCAATAAACTGATCACGATTGGATAATAGTTTCTGATCTTCCGGACTGAGTCGAGCCTTGTTTTTCACTGCCATTTGATACATTTCATTCACCACGCCCTGAAAAATATCACAAACTTCCTGACGTTTGGCTGGTTTCATCTGACGTCCACGCCAGGTCCACTCGAAATCATCACGGCTAAGGGTTTTACCCCATTGCTCAATGCGGCTATTCAAGCGCTGTTGCATCGCTGCCAGTCCCTGACGGATTTCTTCCTGAGTAATGGGCTGAACTGTATCTTGTGATGATACTGATTGCTGTGGCGCTTCTTGAGCCTGTGTCATCATGCTAGCCAGCAATAACGTACTACATCCTGCTAGAATCCATCCTATTTTCACATCTTGTTCCTTTTTTCTACATTCTCAAGAGCTTATCTACAAGATTACCTGAAAGACCTAATATGTACCTGCATCTGTTACATAAAATAAAAAAGCTGCCCTTAGGCAGCTTTTTAAATCGGTACGATGAACTTAAAGCGGTTTAAAACCCTGCTGACGCCATGCTTCATAGACAATCACAGCAGTCGCATTAGACAAGTTTAAGCTACGTGAATTCTCTGCCATTGGCAGACGAATCCAATGCTCTTTCGGAAACATCATACGTACATGCTCTGGCAAGCCACGAGTTTCAGGCCCCATCAACAAGGCTACAGAACGATTTAGATCTGAGGTATGCGGGGTTTCAAAACCTTTGGTAGTCAGCGGATAAACCGCATCCACACCTACGCCCTTAGTAGCCAGATCGGCTAGACAGTCTTCAATATTTTCCCAAATCTGCATATTGGCATATTCGTGATAATCGAGACCGGCACGTCTTAGTTTTTTATCATCTAGTTCAAAGCCAAGCGGCTTGACCAAATGTAACTGTGCTCCCGTATTTGCGCATAGGCGAATAATATTACCTGTATTGGCAGGAATTTCAGGTTCATATAAAACAACATGGATCACAGCTTTTCTCTACTTTTGGGAGTTCAGTGGCCGTTTAGGACCACTTCAATTTTTCACGTAAACGCACCACTTCACCAATAATGGTCAAAGTTGGTGCCTGAATATGGTGCTCATTCACTTTCGATGCAATATCTTGGAGCGTTCCCACCACGACTTTTTGCTCTGGTGTGGTGCCTTTTGAGACTAGGGCTACTGGCATATCTGGACGCTGACCATGCTCAATCAATTGTGCACAGATTTTTTCCAGTCCAACCAGTCCCATATACAGTACTAAGGTCTGGTTTTCATAGACCAGTTCATTCCAAGGCAGCTCTGGTGAACCTTCTTTTAAATGACCTGTCAGGAAGCGCACGCTTTGCGCATAATCACGATGAGTGAGCGGAATACCAGCATAAGCTGAACAGCCTGAAGCTGCAGTAATGCCAGGCACGACCTGAAAGGCCACGCCAGCAGCAAACAGCTCTTCAATCTCTTCACCGCCACGGCCAAAGATAAACGGATCACCGCCTTTTAGACGACAAACGCGCTTGCCTTCGCTGGCATATTTCACCAGTAAGGCATTAATTCCTTCTTGTGGCACTGCATGATTAGACCGCGCCTTACCGACATAGATCTTCTCTGCATCACGGCGACAGAGATCCATGATTGGTGCAGAGACCAAACGGTCATAGATCACCACATCGGCTTGTTGCATCAAACGTAAGGCTTTTAGCGTCAATAACTCTGGATCACCCGGTCCAGCACCGACCAGATAAACCTCACCTTTTGGCTTTTGCCATTCATTTAAAGCTTGTTCAATCAGACGGTCAGCTTCAGCCAGATTGTCATTAAATACCTGTTCTTTCAAAGGACTGGCATATAAATCTTCCCAGAAGATACGGCGTTCATCGGGATTAGTGATCTTAGCTTTAACTGCACTACGCCACTTACCAGAGAACTCAGCCAGTTTACCCATACCATGCGGAATGGTAGCTTCAAGCTGAGTACGGATCTGACGGGACAATACCGGTGAAGTACCGTTACTGGCGACTGAAATAATCAGTGGTGAGCGGTCGATAATTGCTGGAACCATGAAACGGCAATGTGGTGGATCATCAACACTGTTGACCAGCACATTTTCGGCTTCACAGTCTTCAAACACCTGACGGTTGACTCCAGCATCATTGGTCGCTGCAATCACCAGACGATAGGAACGTAGAGAAATTTCAGAATTGAAAGGTGCCTGAACATATTGACCGGCGGTCGCTTGAACAATCTCAAGCAGACTCGCTTCAATCTTAGGTGCAATCACCGAAATGACTGCCCCTGCTTTCTGTAGCAATACCGCTTTACGGTATGCAATATGTCCACCACCGACAATCAGACAAGGTTGCTGTTGCAACTTTAACGAGATTGGAAAGATATCCACAAAATGCCTCAAAAAGTTTTAAATCTGACTGTCTAAGCAATTTTCATGCACATTTTGGTGCATACACCGATATTTAGTCGATGTAAGTTGCGCCACCCATATACGGACGCAGTACTTCAGGGATCTCAATTGAACCATCAGCACGTTGATAGTTTTCCATCACTGCCAGTAAAGTACGACCTACAGCCAGACCTGAACCATTCAGCGTATGTACGAATTCAGTTTTTTTCTGGTCAGCACGGTAACGCGCTTTCATACGGCGTGCCTGGAAATCCCACATATTTGAGCAAGATGAAATCTCACGATACGTATTTTGACTTGGCACCCAGACTTCAAGGTCATAAGTTTTGCATGCACCAAAGCCCATATCACCGCCACACAGAATGATTTTACGGTATGGCAGACCTAATGCCTGCAAAATACCTTCGGCATGACCAGTTAGCTCTTCCAGTGCCTGCATAGAGTCTTCAGGTTTCACGATCTGAACCATTTCAACTTTATCGAACTGATGCTGACGAATCAGACCACGGGTATCACGGCCATAAGAGCCAGCTTCACTACGGAAACATGGGGTATGTGCTGCATATTTTAGTGGCAGACGGTCAGCATCAATGATTTCATCACGCACGAAGTTGGTTACAGGCACTTCAGCCGTAGGGATCAGGTAGAATTCTTTCTCACCTTGCAGCTTGAACAGGTCTTCTTCAAATTTTGGTAATTGACCAGTACCACGTAGAGAATCTGCATTCACCAAATAAGGAACATAGGCTTCGGTATAGCCATTTTTAGTGGTATGCGTATCCAGCATAAACTGGGTAATCGCACGTTGCAGACGCGCTAAAGGACCTTTCAGAACGCTGAAACGTGAACCGGTCAGTTTGGTCGCAGTTTCAAATTCCAGACCGCCCATCATTTCGCCCAGGTCAGTATGGTCTTTGATTTCAAAATCAAATTCGCGTGGTGTACCCCATTTCAGGACTTCCACATTGTCATTTTCATCTTTACCTTCAGGTACAGATTCATCTGGAAGGTTTGGAATAGACAGTGATTTTTCTTCTAGTTCAGCTTGCAGTTCAGCCAGAGCAGCTTCAGCAGCCTTAATTTCATCACCAATCGCAGACATGCGTGCCATAATTTCAGAGGCATCGCCACCTGCTTTTTTGATCTGACCCACTTGCTTGGCACCGGCATTACGCTCAGCTTGCAAGGATTCAGTTTTGGATTGAATCTCTTTACGTCGAGCTTCTAATGATGCCCACTCCTCAACATTCAGTTGAACACCACGTTTTGCCAAGGCTAAATTTACAGCCTCAATATTATTTCTAAGTAATTTCGGGTCGATCATAGCCAATCTTTGGATAAGAAAAAAACTGGCTATAGTGTAAGCTCTTAACGTCAAAAAATACAGTGACTGACCTACCGGCTGGAGTTTATTAGCGCAATATTTAAAGGCTTGTTTGAGGCAGAAGCGATAAATATTCAGGCCGGATGATCTCGCTTAATGCTGTATAAGGTACTTTTAATTCTGCCATGTCACTGATTGGCTTACTCAACTCACCTGCCGGATAAACCAGTACCAAGCCCTGACCGTCAAAATAATAATTGTCGCTCAATGCTAATTTCTGCTGGTTGATTTGATAACGATCCAACCATTCTTTATTTGCTTGATATAGAGCCTGTTTCAGTTTTTCATCTGTATTACCGCGCATAACCTGATGAAGAGCTAGACGTTTCTTTTGTTTTAGATCCAGATTGACATATTCAGTATGAGATTGTGGCTGGGCACGTTCAGGCTGATGAGTAGTTTTAAATATAAAAGTGGCCAGATGAGCATGCTGATTCAGGTAACTCACCTGAATGGAACGCTGATCAATAAATTTCGGCTGATCCTTTGCTTTAATTTTATTACTGGTCACTTTGCTAAAAGCGACCGGCTCAGTACGCTGGATACGCTCCATAAAGTATTGGTTAATCCAACTCATATTGGTATCTACAGTCTGCAAATCAAAGCGCACACAACCTTCGATTTCACACACGACCTGATTAGCATTTTTAACCGGAATTGTTTTGGACTGAATTTGCCCCGTGTCTTCTGATTGCGCGGATGTAGTGACTGAAGAGGTTTGAGGCTGACAGGCAAATAACCCCAGATTCAAACATAAAATACAATTAATCCATCCTGCTTTACATGAAGTCATTTTCATCCTGAGCTCCTAAAATTTTGCAATTTCATTGACTCAACTTTTGTTTATTCTAAAACACCCGAACTTCTAGATATACGCTAACCTTGTAATGACTCCAAATCCATCCCGATCAGGAACAAAAAAAGCAACCCGGAGGTTGCTTTTTTATTTAGGGTGTATTGATGCTTACTGATCAATAATGTCTGTGCCTTTTGGCGGGGTAAAATTAAATGTAGATGCCGGAATCGTGGTATTCAGTTTTACATTACTAAATTTAATATTGGTGGTCTGGCCTAATGAATCCTGCAAAATCATCAAGCTAGGCGCTTTGTTCGCACCAAAACTAATAGTCAGGCTTTCAAACACCCCATCGGTATTTTTCGGATAAAGCGTATAATAGGTTTTAGCTTTATTCGGCTGAGTTACGCGATAAGATTGCATAATCTGGCTGGTATTGCCGGACAATAATAATGCCGGTGTATTTGCCACCTGGTCGTCTAGACTCTGACGCACTGCTTGCTGCAAGTCTGGATCATAGATCCATACGGTTTTACCTGTAGTGGCAATGGTCTGTTTAGATGGACTAGAAGTTTCCCAGTAGAATTTACCCGGACGTGCCACTTTCATCACACCTTTAAAGGTCTGGTTCATGTGCTGGGCGGTTAAGCCTTTTTTCTGGGTCGCTTTCGGATTCGTGACTTTAGTCGTTTGTTCAAAATTTGCAGTTAAGCTACGGATATTGCTGAGCTGTTTCACCAGATTCGCAGTAGCTTGCTGCTCCGTCGCTGCAGTTGCGGCAAATACAGTCGTGCTCATGACAGGTGCCAGTGTCGCCGTACCGATTGTTATGGCACATACAGTTTTACGAAGCATACTCATAATCTCACCTTTTTGTATTTGCATATTGCTATTTATCTAATGGCTCATATTAAACCAATTTCTCGAACTAAGATGATAGAAAATAAGAAGTTTTGTATTGTTATTAATGCAGAATTCCTGTTTTTATTCATCATGATGAAGATTCAATAGTGATATTTACATTCGCTGTCACAGCTTTATAAGCCGATAAATCTTCATGCATAAAAAAACCCACAGAAACTGTGGGTCTTTTTTCTATTTCAGCAAATTATGCTTCAACAGATACGTAGCGACGGCCAAATTGACCTTTCACTTCGAATTTTACTACGCCATCAGCAGTAGCAAATAATGTATGGTCACGGCCCATACCTACGTTTTGACCAGCGTGGAATTCAGTACCACGTTGACGAACGATGATGTTACCTGCAGTTACAGTTTGGCCACCGTAAACTTTAACACCTAACATCTTAGGATTCGAATCACGACCGTTCTTAGTCGAACCACCGGCTTTTTTAGTTGCCATGTCTATTTACTCCTAGTAATTAGCCTGAGATACCAGTAATTTTCAACTCAGTGAACCATTGACGGTGACCTTGTTGTTTACGGTAGTGCTTACGACGACGCATTTTGATGATGCGGATTTTGTCGTGACGACCATGGCTAACTACTTCTGCAGTTACTTTAGCGCCAGCTACAACTGGAGCACCGATTTGAATGCTATCACCGTTTACAAGCATAAGTACGTCATCAAACGTAATTGTTGAACCAGTTTCAGCTTTCAATAATTCAACTTTAAGGGTTTCACCCTCAACTACACGGTGCTGTTTACCACCGCTTTGGATTACTGCGTACATAATGTACTCCAAACATGCCCGTGTCGACGTGCCGATAAAGGAATATATCGATCTTAAAACGCGCGCCACTGGGGGTTATACAAGGGCAAAGATTTTAAGGGATATTATAAGAAACAACAAGCCATTTTAAGGAAATAATCATAAACTCCATTACAAAGCCTATAAACCATTAAATTATTCATTCAAAATCAAAGATTAATACCGGATATACTGACCAAAAAACGCTGCTCAATTCCGAGTTTTCCAGCTGCCTGAGAATGTTTAGAAAAAAACTTTAGCGGAAAGATATTGTTCATTTTTTAAATGTCGAAATTTAGGCTAAACTCGAATAAGTGCTATAAAAAGCTGATTTTTAGTGGAGTTTGTGCTTTTCTTAGCTTTCACTCATGTTATAAATTGTTAAACTACCCGCTGCGATTTACCAAACTAGAGGTTTTCTTTCACATGGCCATCGACTTTAAGCAAGATATTCTCGCTCCTGTTGCTAACGACTTTGCTGCGATGGACACATTCATTAACGAAGGAATTACCTCAAAAGTAGCGCTGGTGATGGCGGTCAGCAAGCATGTGGTTGAAGCTGGCGGCAAGCGTATGCGCCCAATCATGTGCCTGTTGGCAGCAAAAGCCTGTGGTGCCGTAGAACTGGAACAACATCGCAAACTGGCCGCCATTATCGAAATGTTGCATACGGCAACTCTAGTTCATGATGATGTTGTGGATGAGTCAGGCTTACGCCGTGGCCGTCCAACTGCCAATGCGACCTGGAACAATCAGACAGCTGTGCTAGTGGGTGATTTCCTAATTTCGCGTGCCTTTGATTTATTGGTCGACCTTAACAATATGACCCTGCTCAAAGACTTCTCTACGGGTACCTGCGAAATTGCCGAAGGCGAAGTTCTGCAACTGCAATCGCAACATCAGCCAGAAACCTCAGAAGAAACCTATTTGAGCATTATTCATGGCAAGACTTCTCGCCTGTTTGAACTGGCGACCGAAGGTGCAGCTATTCTTTCCGACAAGACTGAGTTCCGTGAACCGTTACGTAAATTCGCTGGTCACTTCGGTAATGCTTTTCAGATTATTGATGACATTCTGGACTATACATCTGATGCTGAAACCCTAGGTAAAAACATCGGTGATGACCTGATGGAAGGCAAACCGACCCTGCCATTGATTGCTGCCATGAAGAATACTACAGGTGAATCACATGAAATTATTCGTCGCAGTATTGCAACGGGCGGAACAGATCATTTGGCAGAAGTCATCAAGATTGTAAATGATTCTGGTGCCTTGGATTATTGCCGCCAGCGTGCAACCGAAGAAACAGAAATTGCAATTCAAGCCTTGAATGCACTACCCGATTCAGAGTATCGTCAGGCCCTCGTTAATCTGGCCAAACTGGCTCTTCACCGGATTCAATAGCCGCTTACCTCGCCTATGCATATTAATTTTCTTGATATTTTTCAAAGCATGCAGCACCAGCTTGAACAACCACAGGCGGTGCTGGATGAGAATTTGCTCATCCAACTTGTAGAACGTATACGCCCAGAAGACAGCAGAAATACAGAAGAAATCGAAACAAAATTTAATGCATTTATCCGGGCCTTACTGCTCACTCCCAATGCAGTCTTAACCTTACAAAGTTTCACTTTAAGAGTTATCAATCGTTATAAACAAGCCAGCCTGTTTTCCGATACTGGGATTCTTTCTCTAGATGGTTTTTGGAACCAGCTGAATCAGCGGATCGGGGCACATATCCTGCCGGTGATTCCAGATCATCTACAACTTCAGGAATTGTTCCGCAAAATTTTCTATTTGCGTACCGATAAATACTGGCTGGATTATTTTGATGAAGCAGACTGGCAGCGACTTTTTGCTGTTGTAAATCAGGGTCATTCTAATCAGTTAGAAAAAACCCGAATCAAAGATCAGATCATTAAAGCACTAACGATTCTGTCCTACCGGGTGAGTGGGATCGGTCTGCATCCTGAATTTATTAATGCTCAGCCTGAGCTCATGGAATATGAATCACCTTTTCTGGTGCAAAACCGTGAGATCATTGAATTTATCCAGGAATATAAAAAACGCTATAACACGGTAGAACTGGTGGATGCGATTACGCCGCCAGATGCTTCCCAAGCTCTGGTCATGCTGGAGCAGTGTCACGATGTTGTCGCCAAAATTCGCCGCTCTACCAAACGGATTGGGGTCAGTGTCAGCCTGACCTATATGCTGGCCTTACTGGAACAGTGTCTGGAACGGATTGAAATCCTGCTGAATATGGTGCTGGATGATGATGACCTGCGTTATCAATCCATTGGCCTGTTTATCGCCGATATTACCGAAGCAATTTATAGTGAACGCAGTGTGCGTGCCTTACTGACTACCAATAGTGAACTCCTAGCTTTACAGGTGACTGAAAATGCCAGTAAAACCGGTGAACATTATGTAAGTACCGACAAGCAAGGCTTTCTGGCCATGTACAAATCGGCAGCCGGTGCCGGTGTCATCATTGCCTTTATGGCTTCGCTGAAAGTCTTAATGGCGCGTGTCACGATGGCACCTTTAATGCAGGCCTTTAGCTATAGCATGAACTATTCGCTCGGTTTTATGCTCATTCATGTGCTGCACTTCACCGTTGCAACCAAACAGCCGGCCATGACCGCAGCTGCACTGGCTTCTACCGTACAACAGCGTAAGGGTTCAAAAACCGCCCAGATTGCTGAACTGGCTGCACTGATTGTGAATATCATTCGGACCCAGTTTGTCGCAATTCTTGGGAATATTTCCATCGCAATTCCGGTTGCAGCACTGATTGCCCTGATGTGGGAATTTGCCCTACATGAGCCATTAATGACACATGCCAAAGCAGCCAAAACCTTATATGACCTGAATCCATTTACTTCTTTGGCGATTCCTCATGCAGCAGTGGCTGGAGTATGTTTGTTCCTGTCAGGCCTATTAGCCGGTTATTTCGATAATATGGCAGTGTATCGGAAGGTTGGTCCTCGTCTGAGAGCTCATGTGCGCCTGTCGCAACTGATGGGACAAGAACGTTTACATCGATTTGCCGATTATATTGAACGTAATCTGGGTGCACTGGCGGGTAATTTTATTTTTGGGGTTATGCTGGGCAGTATGGGTACCATCGGTTTCATTCTTGGCTTGCCTTTAGATATTCGTCATATTGCCTTTGCCTCTGCCAACTTTATCCAAGGACTGATCAATATTAATGGTCCAGATATTGGACTCATTATCATCTCTTTCCTGGGTGTTCTGCTGATTGGTCTGACTAACCTTTTTGTAAGTTTCAGCCTGACCATTATTGTGGCATTACGCGCACGACGGGTGCGTTTCGAACAGTGGAAACCGCTCGCCAAACTGGTCATGACCCATTTCCTGACTCGCCCAAGTGAGTTTTTCTGGCCGCCGAAGCAAACCATTGAAATTGACGAAAATCATACATCCACAAAACTGTAAAATTGCGAGAATATTTGGGCATTTAGGTACAAAATCCCATAAATAAAAAATGGAATTTGCATAAAATACGCACTCTTGAAAAAAAGTGTACTGGCAAGTACACTTTAGCGCAGACAGTTAACCGGTTGAATAACGGTTAAAAGGACAAGGATTTTTGGCATGCATTACTTGTTACTTATTGTCGGAATTTTATTTTTAATTTTCAGTGTGTTATTTCTTGATATTGCAACTTTAAGCCAGTTAGATGTGTTTGCAATAGAATGGATTAGCGGCTATCGCACAGAATTTTTAAATCAAATTAATCAGTCCTTATCAGTGATAGGTGGCATGCCATTTGTATTATTTTTATCCACACTATGGTGTATTTTTCTACTGTGGTATAAAAAGTATGCAAGCGTAATTTTTATATGTATCGGAATTATCGGAGGAATTCTCCTAGGCTGGCTTTTAAAATTCAGTATTGCCCGACCTCGACCAGCAGAGTCTTTTCATCTGGTTGAAAGCTATGGAAGCTCCTTCCCGAGTGCCCATAGCGTCTATGCAGCCTGTCTCGGCTGTCTGGCAATATTCATATATCGGCAACATCCCCGACATACCATCATCTGGATGGGTGCAGGTGCATGGATGCTGATTATGGGTATTTCAAGAGTTTACCTAGGCGTACATTTTCCTTCAGATGTCATATCCGGCTGGAGTATAAGTTTTATTTGGATTTCGTTGTGGTATATGGTCTGGATCAGATATTGCACGGCTCACAAATAAAAAAATTTAGATAAGAATCCAATTGAGGTGGAACAATGATGTCTGCAAAGCTTTGGGCACCCGCCCTGACTGCTTGCGCATTAGCAACAAGTCTTGCACTTGTTGGTTGTAGCAAAGATCCTAAAGAGGGCCAGCAAGCTGGTGCTCAGCAGCAAATGCCACCGACTGAAGTCGGTATTCTTGTTGCACAGCCACAAAGTGTCGAGCAGTCTGTAGAGCTCTCAGGTCGTACAACAGCATTTGAGATTTCTGAAGTACGTCCACAGGCCAGTGGTGTGGTGCTTAAACGCTTATTCACTGAAGGTAGCTATGTCCGTGAAGGTCAGGCACTGTATGAAATCGATTCAAGCACTAATCGCACTACTGTCGATAATGCTCGTGCTGCGATTGCCCGTGCTGAAGCGAATCTAGGTGTATTGCGTGTTAAAGAAGGCCGTTACCGTCAACTGGTCGGTACCAATGCCATTTCTAAACAGGAATACGATGACATCGCAGCACAGGTCAAACTGGCTGAAGCTGATTTGAATGCCAACCGTGCAACTTTACGTAATGCTGAAATCAACCTGGGCTATTCAACCGTACGTGCACCGATTTCTGGTCAAACTAACCGTTCTTCGATTACGGCGGGTGCGTTAGTGACTGCAAATCAGACAGAACCACTGGTTACGATTCAGCGCCTAGATCCAATCTATGTAGATATCAACCAATCCAGTGCTGAACTGCTGCGCCTGCGTCAACAGCTAAGCAAAGGCAACCTCAACAGCTCAAACAACACCAAAGTGAAGTTAAAGCTTGAAGATGGCAGCATCTACCCTGTCGAAGGCCGTCTTGCATTCTCGGATGCCAGCGTGAACCCTGAAACAGGTACTGTGACTTTACGTGCAGTATTCCCGAACAAAAACCATTTACTTCTGCCAGGTATGTTTGCCACAGCGCAAATCGTACAAGGCGAAATTCCAAATGCCTTCCTGATTCCACAAGCAGCGTTAACCCGTACACCTACGGGTCAGGCTATGGCGATGCTGGTGGGTGCTGATAATAAAGTGACTCCACGTCCAGTAACGACAGTCGGGACTCAAGGCAGCAACTGGATCGTAACCGAAGGTTTGAATCCGGGTGATAAAGTGATTGTTGACGGTATTGCTAAGGTAAAACCTGAACAGCAAGTGGTGCCTAAACCTTATCAACCTCAAGCGGCTGCCCCACAAGGTGCTGCTCAACCAGCTGCACAGCAACCTGCAGCAGATGCAAAAAAGGCAGATGATGCAAAGAAACAACCTGAACAAAAACCTGCTGCAAATGCATAAGGAGTAATGGTTCATGGCTCAATTCTTTATCCATCGCCCGATTTTTGCATGGGTGATTGCATTGGTAATTATGCTGGCGGGTATTTTGACCATCAGCAAAATGCCAATTGCTCAATATCCGACGATCGCGCCACCGACAGTCACCATTTCTGCGACTTATCCGGGTGCATCTGCAGCGACTGTAGAAAATACAGTAACGCAGATCATCGAGCAGCAGATGAACGGTCTGGATGGCTTGCGTTATATTTCTTCGAACAGTGCCGGTAACGGTCAGGCATCCATCGCCTTAAACTTTGAACAGGGTGTCGATCCTGATATCGCACAGGTACAGGTACAAAACAAGTTACAGTCAGCGACTGCACTTTTGCCTGATGATGTACAACGTCAGGGTGTACGTGTTACCAAATCTGGTGCCAGCTTCCTTCAGGTATTAGCTTTCTATTCGCCTGATGGCAGCCTGACTGCAGATGACATTAAAGACTATGTGAACTCAAATATTTCTGAACCTTTAAGCCGTGTGGCCGGGGTTGGTGAAGTTCAGGTCTTTGGTGGTTCTTATGCAATGCGTATCTGGCTGGATCCAGCCAAAATGGCTAGTCTGCAAGTGACTCCAAGTGATGTGGCTCAGGCAATCCGTACCCAGAACGCTCAGGTGGCTGTCGGTCAATTAGGTGGTGCGCCACAGATTGAAGGTCAGGTGCTGAATGCGACGGTGAATGCGCAAAGTCTGCTGCAAACACCTGAACAGTTCGAAAACATCTTCTTGAAAAATACCACTTCAGGTGCTCAAGTCCGTCTGGGCGATGTCGCACGTGTAGAACTGGGTGCAGACAACTACCAGTTTGATTCTAAATTCAACGGTAAACCGGCTGGCGGTGTTGCGATTAAACTTGCAACTGGCGCCAATGCGCTGGATACCGCTGAAGCAGTTGAAGAGCGTTTAAAACAGTTACGTCCGAACTATCCTCAAGGGATGGTGGATACACTGGCATTTGATACCACACCATTCATTCAGTTATCGATTGAATCGGTGGTTCATACTCTCATTGAAGCGGTCATTCTGGTCTTCATCGTAATGTTCTTGTTCTTGCAGAACTGGCGTGCAACGATTATTCCAACTATGGCCGTTCCAGTGGTTGTACTGGGTACTTTTGCAATCATTAATATCTTCGGCTTCTCGATCAACACCTTAACCATGTTTGCGATGGTACTGGCGATTGGTCTGCTGGTCGATGATGCGATCGTTGTGGTCGAAAACGTTGAACGTGTCATGGCTGAAGAGCATCTTGATCCTGTGAGCGCGACTGAAAAGTCGATGAAACAGATCTCTGGTGCGCTGATCGGTATTACCTCTGTACTGTCTGCAGTATTCGTACCAATGGCATTCTTTGGTGGTTCTACAGGGGTTATCTATCGCCAGTTCTCAATCACGCTGGTCACAGCAATGGTTCTATCTCTGGTGGTGGCCTTAACCTTTACCCCTGCCCTGTGTGCGACCATTCTGAAACAGCATGATCCGAACAAGCCGCAAAGCAACAACCCGGCTGCGCGTTTCTTCCGCTGGTTTAACCATAGCTTTGACCGCGTTTCTGTGAAATATCAGGGCGGTGTCAATCGTATGACCCACCACAAGATTTTCTCCGGTATCATCTATGCGGTGGTGATCGGGATTATTGTGCTGATCTTCCAGAAACTGCCTTCTTCATTCTTACCTGATGAGGACCAAGGTGTCGTGATGACGCTGGTACAGTTGCCACCAAATGCAACCTTGGAACGTACCGATAAAGTCATCAATACCATGACAGGCTACTTCCTGGAAAATGAAAAAGATCATGTCCAATCTGTCTTCAGTGTGGCTGGTTTCTCATTCACAGGTGTAGGCCAAAACGCTGGTCTGGCATTTATCAAATTGAAAGACTGGTCTGAACGTACCACACCAGAATCACAGGTCGGTGCAATTATCCAGCGTGGTATGGCACTGAACATGATTGTGAAAGATGCGTCTTACATCATGCCATTACAATTGCCAGCAATGCCTGAACTGGGTGTATCTGCCGGCTTTAATATGCAGTTAAAAGCAGCAAGTGGTCAAAGCCATGAGCAACTTTTAGCAGCGCGTAATACTGTTCTGGGTCTGGCTGCACAAGACAAACGTCTTGCAGGTGTTCGTCCAAATGGTCAGGAAGATAACCCGCAGTACCGTGTGATTGTCGATCATGCACAAGCCGGTGCTTTAGGTGTCAGCATTTCTGAAATTAACAGCACCATGAGCATGGCGTGGGGTGGTTCGTACATTAACGACTTCCTTGACCGTGGTCGTGTGAAAAAAGTGTACGTTCAGGGTGAAGCCAGCTCTCGTATGATGCCGGAAGACCTGAACCAGTGGTATGTTCGTAACAACCGTGGCGAAATGGTTCCGTTCTCGGCATTCGCAACCGGCGAATGGACCTATGGTTCGCCTCGTCTGGAACGCTATAACGGCGTATCTGCGATGAACATTCAGGGTACACCAGCACCGGGTGTGAGCTCAGGTGATGCAATGCGCGCAATGGAAGAAATCATTGCCAAGCTTCCTGAAATGGGCATGCAAGGTTTCGACTATGAATGGACTGGTCTGTCTCTGGAAGAACGTGAGTCTGGCGCACAAGCACCATTCTTGTACGCGCTTTCACTGTTGATCGTGTTCCTGTGTCTGGCTGCATTGTATGAAAGCTGGTCAATTCCATTCTCGGTTCTTCTGGTTGTACCACTAGGTATCGTGGGTGCATTACTATTGACCTTTGGCGGTATGATTCTGTTTAAAGACCCGAACCTGTCGAATAACATCTACTTCCAGGTAGCGATTATCGCCGTAATTGGTCTTTCTGCGAAAAATGCAATCTTGATTGTGGAATTCGCCAAAGAGCTGCAGGAACAAGGCGAAGAGTTGTTTGATGCAACCTTGCATGCGGCAAAAATGCGTTTACGTCCAATTATCATGACCACCCTTGCCTTCGGTTTTGGTGTACTTCCACTAGCACTTGCTTCAGGTGCCGGTGCGGGTAGCCAGCACTCTGTCGGTTACGGTGTCCTCGGGGGTGTAATCAGTTCGACGCTTTTAGGTATCTTCTTTATTCCTGTATTCTACGTGTGGATTCGAAGTATCTTTAAATACAAACCAAAACAACAAAATCAGGAGTACTAGTCGTAATGCAAAATATATGGTCTATTACAGGTCGTAGCATTGCGGTATCTGCCCTCGCGCTTGCTTTGACTGCATGTCAAAGCATGCGTGGCCCAGAGCCCGTTGCAGAGGCAAATATCCCAAGCAGTTATACCAATGCTTCAGGTACTTCTGTAGCAGAACAGGGTTATAAAGAATTCTTTGCTGACCAGCGCCTGTTACAGGTACTGGACTTGGCATTGACCAATAACCGTGATTTGCGTACTGCCGCATTAAACATTCAGCGTGCCCAACAGGCTTATCAGATTTCTGAAAATGACCGCCTGCCAACCATTGGTGCGAGCGGCAGCGTGTTACGTCAGGATACTGGCAGTAACAACCCGCAAAGCCGTGGCGCTGTAACGACTTATAATGTCGGTCTAGGCGTAACTGCATTTGAGCTGGATTTCTGGGGTCGTGTGCGCAGCTTGCGTGACAATGCACTGGATACTTATCTGGCGACTCAAAGTGCGCGTGATGCGACTCAGATTTCTCTGATCGGTCAGGTGGCCCAAGCATGGCTGAGTTACTCATTTGCCAATGCCAATCTGGCGCTGGCTGAGCAAACGCTGAAAGCCCAGCTTGAATCCTATAACCTAAACAAGAAACGTTTTGATGTGGGAATCGATAGCGAACTTCCAGTACGTCAGGCGCAAATTTCTGTTGAAACTGCGCGTAATGATGTTGCCAACTATCGCACCCAGGTGGCTCAGGCACAAAACCTACTAAACCTGCTTGTGGGTCAACCTGTACCGGCTAACCTGTTACCGGCACAACGTGTTACCCGCATTACCTCTAATGCAGCACTAGGTGCTGGCTTACCAAGTGACCTACTGATTAACCGTCCGGATGTACGTGCAGCTGAATACCGTCTGTCTGCGGCAGGTGCCAATATTGGGGCTGCCCGTGCACGTCTGTACCCAACGATCAGTCTGACGGGTTCTGCAGGTTTTGCATCTGCGGATCTGGGTGATCTGTTCAAATCTGGCAGTTTTGCGTGGTCTATAGGCCCAAGTCTGGATATTCCAATTTTCGATTGGGGTACACGTCAGGCCAATATTCGTATTTCTGAAACAGATCAGCAAATTGCGCTGTCAGATTATGAAAAATCAATTCAGACTGCATTCCGCGAAGTGAATGATGCCCTGGCGGTACGACAGAACATTGGTGACCGTATTGCTGCTCAACGCCGTCTGGTCGATGCAACCAATACCACTTACCGTCTGTCTCTAGCACGTTTCCGTGCCGGTATTGACAGCTATCTGACTGTACTGGATGCACAACGTGCTTCATATGCAGCAGAACAAGGTTTGTTATTACTTGAACAAGCGAATCTGAACAGCCAGGTTGAACTGTACAAGAGTCTTGGTGGTGGTTTGAAAGTTAACACTTCAGACACCGTACCGTATCGCCCGTCTGTGACCGAACAGCGTCGTGCCGAACAGGCAAAATAAGCTTAATCTCTTTTTCAGAAAAGCTCACTTCGGTGGGCTTTTTTTATACGTTGGTCCAATAGCCGATATATTTTATTTAATCAAGAAATCTGTATACTCAATTGGATGAGACTTAACACTTTATAAAATGTAAATCGATGAAAAAAATATTGTTATCTGCCTTGGTAAGTTCAATTTTCTTAACCGCATGCCAACAAAAAAATACAGTAGATTCAAAACCTGAACCAACAGCAGAAACCGTCGCTGAAAAAGAAAGCTTACCGTTGATTAAGGCTAAAACTGAACGTGTACAGCTCAGTAAAAATGAAGTATGCCATCCAGCCAGTGAGGATGAGTTTGCCAGTTGCACTAAATATCATCTGCAAACAGTGAAAACGAATGTAAATTGGTTAAACCAATATTTTTTGGAGCGTTTACAAAAAGACCATGCTGAAGCTTTCGACAAATCACCTGCTGTAGAGGTCACTCTTGATCCTGAAATGCCATCAACCAACTACAGTACCACTGCTGTACGTTATATCGGTCAGCATTACAATATCGCAAACTTTACATACTTTTCCGAATATTACCCAGCAGGCGCTGCACATGGTATGCATCATAGTGACTACGTTATTTTTGATCTCAATACCAAGCAGCGTTTAAGCCTGAATGATATTTTGGCACCTGCAAGCAAAGAAAAACTCAAAACTGAACTTTACGAACATAATCGTGAGTGGCTTGAACAACATCATATTGAGCAAAATGCATTTGAAGTAAGTGATAATTTCTATTTCAATGCCAATGGAATTGTATTTGTCTATCCATTGTATGAATTGGCTTCTTATGCAGAAGGTATTACTGAACTTGAACTTCCCTATTGGTCAGCTCAAGGGGTGATCCAAACAAAGTATTTACCCCAGCTGCCTGAGTCATCTGAAGAAATTTATAATGACTAAACTATCTATTTTAAGTGTAATAATAATCAAAGTATTTTTTCTAATTTAGGGATATGAATGTTACTCAGCAATCTGGAATCTGTACCGGGACATACCATTCGCCAGCAAATCGATGTGGTCTATGGCAGTACTGTGCGCAGTAAGCATGTTGGACGTGATTTACTGGCCGGCCTGAAAAATATTGTCGGTGGCGAGTTGACCGCTTATACCGAATTACTGGAAGAATCCCGTCAGGAAGCCATGAACCGGATGATTGAAAAAGCTCGCAGTATGGGTGCCAATGCGATTGTGGGTATTCGTTTTTCTACCTCAAATATTGCCCAAGGTGCTTCTGAACTGTTTGTTTATGGCACAGCAGTCATCGTTGATCCGGTCATGCCTAAACTGCCTGATCCATTTCCACAGGCGAACTAATGCATGGACGGATTGATTATACAGATTGTCATTTTTGCCATTCTGTTCAGCGTGGGTTTCGGTTTTGGTCGCTATAACGAGCGCAAGCATCTGCAATATCTGGATGAGCAGGAACAGCGTTTAGCTTATATCCGGGTCAATAATAGCCGTTTTAACGAATCTACATTCCCCGGTCATATGATCAGCAGCAATGTGGTCATTTCACATGATTACTTTAAATATGCGATTGCTAATGTGCAAAACATGTTAGGTGGTCGTTTGACCAGTTATGAGAGTGTCGTTGAACGGGCACGACGTGAAGCTATAGTACGGTTAAAACTGGAAGCAGAAAAAATGGGCGCTGACCAGATTATGGGAATCCGCCTCAGTACGACTGAACTTGGCATGCAAGGCGGTATGGTTGAAGTCTTTGCTTATGGCACTGCAATTCAGACCAAGTAATTATGCTTCTGCAAGCTTCTCTACAAATAGAATTCCATTCAGGTGGTCAATTTCGTGCTGTACAATTCGTGCCGGAAAGCCTTTGAACACTTGAACCATTTCATTTCCCTCTAACGTAAAATAACGTACCTGAATCTCTTCTGCTCGAACTACCCTCCCTCTTTGCTCGGGCACACTTAAACAGCCTTCCTCACCCAATACTTGTGTAGCTGAAGTACTGATAATCTCCGGATTGATCATGGTCACAGCTTCCATATACGGCGCGTCTGGATAACGTAAATTGGGCCGTGATGCGACAATAATAATGCGTTTAGAGACATAAACCTGCGGTGCTGCAATGCCCACGCCCTGACGTTGTTGCATGGTCTCCATCAAGGCGCTGTTAAATTGCCGCAACCAGTCACTGTCAAATTCAGCCTGTGTGACCGGACTGGCAATTAAGGTCAAAATGGTCTCGCCTTGCTGCGCCACCGCCAAGGTATTTGTCATCACGTTATCCTGCAATTTTTCATCCAACTCTATCTTAGAGAGAAAATTACAGAATGAACATCATACTAAAATGAATAAATACGTCTAAAAAAGATAAGCTGGGTTTTAAGTAATATGTCGAAATCCAGCTTATTTTTGCCTTAAAAACTTCACCTGAAAGGAAAATAATTAATCAAAATATTCCAAATAATTTCGTTCGTTCAAATTTTAATAACTTTTAGTTTAGATTAAACAAAGAAAGATTGATTATTCAAGAAAATAACCCTTCTTTAAAATCAGCATTCAAGTCATGGATATTAAATAATGGAACGACCACATGAATGCACAACCCTATCTGAGCCGTGCTGATAAACGCACCCTCGGACTATCGTCCCTAGGTGGCGCACTGGAATTCTACGATTTTGTCATTTATGTGTTCTACGCCAAACTAATTTCCGAACTGTTCTTTCCAAGTACCCTGAGTCCATTTTGGGCCATGCTGAATACCTATGGCATCTTTGCCGCAGGCTATTTCTTCCGCCCACTCGGTGGTGTGGTGATGGCACATTTTGGGGATCTGATCGGTCGTAAACGTCTATTCAGTCTATCCATCTTGCTGATGGCGCTACCGACCCTCATGATCGGGATCATGCCAACCTTTGAAAGTATTGGTTATGCTGCACCATTACTGCTGCTATTGATGCGTGTTATTCAAGGTATTGCGATTGGCGGTGAAATTCCGGCTGCCTGGACCTTTGTGTCAGAGCATGTGCCAGAACGCCGGATTGGGATTGCCAATGGTTTGCTGACTGCCGGCCTATCGCTCGGGATTCTACTTGGTGCCCTAATGTCGCTATTTATTTCACTTCAGTTCACTGAAGCGGAAATCAAAGACTGGGCTTGGCGCGTTCCTTTCATTCTGGGTGGGATTTTCGGTTTTGTGGCACTGTACCTGCGCAGTTATTTGAAAGAAACTCCAGTCTTTAAAGCCATGCAGGCGAAAAAAGAACTGGCGAAAGAATTACCGGTCAAACAGGTACTATTAAGCCACAAAACTGCTGTAGGCATCGGGATGTTATTTACCTGGTTCCTGACCGGCTGTGTGGTGGTCTTGATTCTGGCGATGCCGAATTTACTGGTGGCCAGTTTTGGCTTCGAACGTGCTGATGCATTCAAGATGCAAAGTGCTGCAATCCTGATGCAAATGCTCGGCTGCATTATCGCTGGTGTACTGGCTGACCGTTTCGGTGCAGGCAAGGTCATTTTACTTGGCTCTATTTTTGTCGCGGCAATGGCCGGGATTTTTTATCACAGTCTGGGTCATGTTGAAGCGTCAACGGTGTTCATGCTTTACATGTTGCTCGGTCTAAGCTCAGGAACCGTGGGCATGGTGTCCTATAGCATGGTGAAAATGTTCCCGGCACAAATCCGTTTCAGCGGAATTTCATTTTCCTATAATCTGGCCTATGCGATTGCAGGTGGAATCACCTTGCCACTGGTGCAATGGTTGAGCCTGTATAGCAATATTGGTGCCCTGTACTATATCTGGACTGTGTGTCTAGTGACCCTATTCACTGCCCTGCTTTACCGCAGCAAATTTGAAAAAACAGCCTAAAATAAAAAAGAGCCTGACTCACAGGCTCTTTTTCTAATCGTAAAAATACGAGCTTAAGCTGTCAGATTCTTGCGTAGCTCATCTTCCACGATGCTGATCTCGATCTCACTGAATTTACGGATTTCACCTTCGGCATGTTTTTCCAGCATGCCACCGACCAAAGGCACTTTCACATTCACCGTCCAGTTTAACTGGAACTGGATCTGCTGTTCATCACCTGTAACGGCACGCTGACATTTGGCTTCAATCGGCAGATTGGCACCTAGTTCCACAACAGAAGTCATTTCTTCTAAATTGCTGACATCGGTACGTTGCAAGCGAAATGCATCTTTTAGCAGTTTTTTGGCAATATCTGGGATTTTGACATCCAGATTGTAGGCACGTTTCAGGGTATACAGGTGTCCCTGCTTTTCTGAAACCAGAATTTCCATATTTTGAGCAGGGATCCGATGACAAACCGCTTCATGCAAACTGATGTCATTTGCCAGACGTTTAAACTCATCAATCGAAACACCGCGAATAATTGCATTTACGGTAAACTGGTGGGCCATATCTATTTTCCTTATTTTTATTAGGGGTTATGGACTCAAATTAAGTCAAATGAATCATCTGACAGAGAAGATAAGCTATTTAAGTCAATTTTACATCGGCTGTCATTATTTTTTTATTGAGAAAAATTGGCGTTGAGGTCAATGTTTCCAGGCAATTTTTGCAGATATACAGGGTCCGCAGCTGAGTAAAAGCTGAACTTCACGATACTCAATAACCGCATGAAATTCTTCTGCACCATCATCCAGACCTGAAGCATACCAGACCGTGCCCGCAGGAAATTTCTTTAACCAGCTGGCCTTATAAAAATCAGAAACGGAATCAAACTGTAGATAGTGTTCCGGTTCGGCTTCAACCTGAGTCGCCAGAGCCATAAATTTCTGTAATTGTGCCTGATGAAAATCAATCAGCATGAGGCAGCCCTTCCGTTTGTATGAGGCGATTACATGCCATATAGGTAAGCATAGATGTCATTTACGACTCGTGAGTTTTGACATCATGGCTTAGATCAGATTAAAAATAATATAGATTCACCTCCCCTGATTCAATCCACGTATAAGGATATCCAGTATGCAACAAGGAAAAGTTCAGGTTGAAACCGTGCAGTTTCTGGCAGAAGATGGCTATACCTTAACCGGCAAGCTGTACCGCAGTGAATATGCCAAAGCCAATATTGTCATCGCCTGTGCGACAGGTGTTCCCCAAGCTTTTTACCGGCGCTTTGCCGATTATGCAGCACATGCAGGTTTTCAGGTACTGACTTTTGATTATCGCGGGGTGGCTGATTCTGCACCTAAACGGTTAAAGAATTTTAAGATGTCCTATCTGGACTGGGGACAATATGATCTCAGCGCTGCGATTGATTATCTCAGCCAAACCGGTCTGGATATTTATATGATTGGCCATTCCTATGGCGGACAGGCCTTGGGATTAAGCAAATATCATGATCGTATTGAAGCAATGTACTGCTTTGGCACTGGTGCTGGCTGGCATGGTTATATGCCTTTAACTGAAAGAATCAAGGTTCAGGTAATCTGGAATATTGTTTTTCCACCGATGGTGGCAGTGACAGGCTATTTGCCATGGAGCCGTTTAAATATGGGCGCTGACTTGCCACGTGATGTTTATCGTCAGTGGCGAAAATGGTGTAAAAATCCGACCTATTTCTTTGCCGATCCTGAATTGAAAGACCTGCATACCCATTATGCCGCGGTAAAAACACCTATTTATGCCGTAGCCGCGCTTGATGATGCCTGGGCCTTACCTGAATCCAGACAGGCTTTTATGCAACATTATCGTCAGGCTCCGTTGCATTATATCAATATTCAGGCAGCTGATTATGGACTCAAGCACATTGGACATATGGGTTATTTCCGTCAGGGCGCAGAACAGCTCTGGGATGAAGTGCTCACCAAGTTCAGCGAATTACATCAACTCAAATATGCAGCTTGATTTTAGTTTCTAGAGCATTTAAGCATTTAGCTGCTTAAGCATAACGTGCCTGTTGAATATCGGTTCTGATTTCCTGACGGTGTTCCTCGCCGAAACGGTCGACATGGGCATAAAATACTCCATAACGGCCGACATAATACTCCAGTGACTGGTCATAAAAATTCCAGAAAATTGACCATTCGCCTAAATCCATCTGACGGATTTGTGTACCGGTATGCATCGGCATCTTACGGAGCAGTTCCTGCTGTAACTGCTCTGCTTCATTGCGGTCCTGAATCTGAACCTGATGCTGGAAAAATAATTGCGCCACGTCATCAAACAGTTCCAGCTCATAGGCATCGACCACATGCAAGGTTTCCTGAGAATCAGATTGATTCTCTTCAGCATTCCTGGAAATCGGGTCCGCTTTTTTGACACGTTTACTCTTTACATAATGCTGGGTTTTATAGATTTTCATGCCGATAAACCAGGTCGCATAAATTATCAGGGCTAGACATGAAAAAATCAGGAATTTAAGAATCATTGATCATCTCGTGTGGTTAATTTTATTTTTATCACGGTCTGCCAATTCTTGATTTGGCGATCTTCTTTCAACTTAACACAAGTCTATTTTTTGTACAGCAAACATGAGGGTTTTTTTTAGATCTTTTCGGATTTTTTCTTCGGTTGAGTCTTATTTCCCAGTATTTAATTTGAAATGAAAATCTAGAATCTTGTTAAAAATTAGAATTAAACCAGAAGGCCAATATTGATCAAGATAAATAAATCAGACAAATCACTACAGAATCGATCATCAACTCTCGGTTTTTTAGCAAATGCACTCAAAAAGCTACACGATTGGTATTTGTTTTTCTGAGCATTTTCCTTCAAATAAAAGGTCCCTCTTTATGGTCGAGTAAATGAATAAAATTATGATTCGTGAAGGGAAGATTCAAGATATACCTCAAATAATTCAGGTCATCCACGACAGTATTCAATCCTGTATTTTGGATCATCAACGTGAAGACAGCGTGATCCAGCGCTGGCTGGAGCAGTTTAATCACGCCCAGTTAATTGTGGAAATGCTTTATAACGACTGCTGGGTGTATATTTTAAATGATCAGATTGTCGGCTTTTTGCTGGTCAGTGACACTGGAGAAATCCTGATGCACTATGTGGCTGCACGTTTCCAGCGACTCGGGTTTGGCACCCAGCTTTTTGATCAGATGCACAAATCCTTAGTGCGTAAAAATATCCATAAAATTAAAGTCCAATCGACTCAAACGGCTTTAAGTTATTATCAAAAAAATGGATTTTTCTCACCGAATTCTCAATCGGAAAATGAAGAAAATTATCATTTATATAAATACGCTTTTTAAAATTAAAAATTTTTCATGCCATTTTAAGTTGATCTCGCCCTGCCTGCTTAGCCGCATATAACTGTACATCTGCCGCTTTCATCAGTGCATGAATATCTGGATATGGATGTGTTTGATCCATCCAGGAAATGCCCATACTGACCGTGACATAGGATTTATCATCTGTGCGATTTAAATGTTCAAATTGCTGTTCGCGAATCTTGATTAAGACTTTTTCCAGAGATTGAAATGCTGCCTGGACAGGTACATCAGTAAGTAGAATCGCAAATTCTTCTCCACCATAACGGGCTAAATACGCGGATTCGGGTAGTACCGTCTGAATGACCTTGACCAGATTCTGTAAAATTTCATCTCCTTTTAAGTGCCCATAATAATCATTGTAGTTTTTAAAATAGTCGACATCGAGCATGGCAAAAATCAGTGTACTGTGTGGATGTTGCTGACAGTATAAAAACTGCTGCTGGATTTGGTCATTTAAAGCACGGCGGTTAAAGGCACCCGTCAAAGCATCAATATTCACCTGATGTTCGAGTTTGGCATTCAGTTCACGTAATTGCTCGGTACGTGCTTTGACTTTCTGATCGAGTGAATTATTTAACTCTTTCAGATTCATATTCAACTGCTCTGTCGCATAGGTTTGATGGGCATAATTTTGCGACTGCTGAAACATGATGATCACGGCATACAGACTGGTCGAGATAAAAGACAGATGCACACTTTCAATCACATTGATCAGCAATAAATAGTCATTTATAAAGGTCAGGCATAGAAAAATGACCGCATAGAGAGTCAAGCGCGAATAATTGTCTTTATGATGTAAAGTCTGATAAAAGCCATAGATAAAATTGACCACCACGACTATCCCGAAAATCGCACTATACAAGGCCAGACGTTGAAAATTTTCCGGATCGGTCAACAGGGTTACGACACAGTTCAGTAGTAAAAGTCCTGCGGCAACACTATAAATAAATCGATGCAAATAGCGCTGATTAAACAGGTACATATAACTGAGGAAAAATAGAATCGCCAGGAAAGTGAACAGATATTCTAGGCGTGTTCCCCATAGCCAACCGAGCTTAGTCACGATCGAATAGGCATACGGCGCTGCAAAAAAGTTATGCAGGGCCAGAAAAATAATGAACAAGCCAAAGATAAAAATACTTTTGCTATTGCGTTCTGTTGATCCCCTAAACATTGAAAAAAGAATCGTAAAAAAACCCACCCCAAGCACCAGTCCACAGACTATACTGATGCTCATCATAAGCTGCTGATACTGACGGTTAATAGTTCCGGCTGTTCCAATGCGTATAGGCTGTTCAATCCCGCCATGCAGATGGGTATAGTTTGAGGCCTGAATACTCATGGTGAAATATTCACTCTCAGGAACAAAATAACCGATTCGAGGAGCCCTTTCATTTCTCTGCTCTTCCGCTGTTTTCGCAATTTCCCCATGGCGCAGAATAAATTTTCCATCGATATAGATTCGATAGGCACCATATTCAGCCGGAATATGCACGGCGATCCGACGTCCGATAAATTCTGATGGAATTTTGAAATGTCCGATAAAGGTTCCATAGCCAATATTTGAACCGGTCAGGTCTTTAAATGAAGCGGGTAATTGAACCTCTTGCGGAGTAAGTACGGAACTTGGTTCAGTAATAAACTGGTTTGGATAAAACTGCCAATTTTGGGGCAATTGGCTACTATGATCTTCAGTAAAGTGAATTTCGGAAATATGCGGTTGACTGTGCTGCGTGACAGAGGAAGATTCAAGAGATGCCTGGGCGAAAACTGGAATCATCACTAATAGGACCCAGCTAATACTCCAAATCAATATTACAGAATAGACATTCCTTATCACGTTTTGCAAAGACAGTATTTTCCTGAAAAGTGCTTTATTCTTCTTATAATCTACGTCGAATAACAGAGAGTGCAAAGCTTTTTTTGTAGCTCATCGGATGAAGTCCATCTAGCTATGACTTCACCCGTTCAACATTCACTCATCACAATGAATGAAGCTTATTTCAGTGAATCAATCACGTGTTTTAACATCATACAGTTCGATTTCAAAAATCAGGTTTGAATTGGCCGGGATGATATTCCCCATTTTACGTTCACCATAAGCCAAATGAGCAGGCACAATTAGTTTACGCTTACCGCCCACTTTCATACCGATAATCCCTTGATCCCAGCCCTTGATCACACGGCCAGTGCCAATCACGGTTTCAAAATAGTTACCACGATCCAGTGATGAATCAAACTTGGTTCCATCTTCCAGCCAGCCAGTGTAATGCGTGGTAATCAGTGCACCTTTTACCGCTTCTTTACCTTCACCCACCACCAGGTCAATAATTTCTAGTTCTTTGGTCATCGCCAATATCCTTCATTTTGCAAATAGCCCTAGTATAAACACGATTAAGCCAAATTCCTCAGACTTTCACTCCAATGGATCAAAAGCTGAGTTCCTGAATCTTGTTATCCTGTAATAAATACTGGGTTAATTTCTGGTGATTTTTAGCCGAACCCATCAGGATCCAGCGGCCTGTGATCCGTCGGTCGATTTTTTGCTGGCTGGAATGAATGACTTTTAATTTGTATTGTTTAAACAGTTTTTCATAATGATCCGGCTCATGCTGCTCAAAAGGACAGACAATTTCGTAGTTACGTTCTTGATTCAGATGCTCAATCCCACGTTGCACATAGACCAATAGTACCAGCACCACCAGCACAATCACCGTTGCCCAGACACTTAACAGTTCATAGCCGGCACCGACTGCCATGCCCAGTGCAGCAGTCATCCAGATCGTGGTCGCAGTGGTAATACCAGAAATCCGGTTATCATCTTTTAAAATTACTCCGGCTCCCAGAAAACCCAGACCGGTTAAAACATTGGCTGCCAGACGGTCGGGGTTGGCGACGCCGATTTTTAAGGAAATAATAGTAAATAGACAGGAACTCAGACTGACCATGATCATGGTGCGCAGTCCGGCAGATTTACTGTGATATTCCCGTTCTGCCCCAATAACTGCACCAATCACGACTGCTAACAGCAAATCATAAAGTTCATGATACATGCTTCGTCCCTGGACCTTATTATTGTCTCCAGATATACGAAATATTGGGGCGAGGATACAAGTCGAAACTTGCATCCTTGTGAGTTGTTATTGTAACTTTTCCCATTCAATTACAGCTTGGGCCTGATCACCGATCAAGGTCCATTCGCCATCCATGACATTTAGTTGCAGCTGCATGGTACGTTCGCATAACTGTTGTACCGCTTCAGTGCTGGCAGTTGAAATTTTCCAGACCTCAACATTCGACAGCGTTTTCAGTTTGGAATTACGTTTATACCATTCATCAACTGAAGAACCATAAGCAACTACTGCGACCTGTTTGCAACGTGCACTGGCTTTTTTGACTTTATCTTCGTCAGGACAACCCACTTCGATCCATTTCAATAATTGGCCAGTCAGGTCTTTTTCCCACAGCGCTGGCTCATCAGTTTCAAACAGATCCTTGGTAAATTCAAGCGCCTCGCCAGCAAAACGTGCATAAGCCAAAACACGTACCATCAGACGTTCAATGGTTTCCGAAGGATGCAGCGCCATCGTCAACTGATAGTCTTCATAACGATGGGTATCCATATCGGCAACGTTCAAATCTGCCTTATAAATTGTCGCTTTTAACGCCATAATACAATCCTCAAATTTGGCGCCTAGCATATAAGATTTATTGCATTTTTGCTGAACAGATTTCATCTTATCCAGCTATTTTCAACACGCAGATTCGAAGTTATTTTTCCTGAACAATCCGGCATTGCATTAAGGCGGTTTCAAATTCCAGCCAGTCACGTGAGGTCTGGTAAATCACTTCTACCCGGTTATCAATGCCTTCTTCAGCAGACTGATAATTAAACTGATCAGGATTGAAATTAAAGCTTTTCCAGCCCTGATTGGTATTAAAAATCCCTTTGATTCTGAGCCAATCCTGCTGCTCACAAAGCAGATCCAGCAGATCATAAAAATCAAACTGCCAGCGTTTTGGCAATTTCCAACCTGCCACCTGATAGCCTTGTGCACTTTCAACATAATGATAAGGCAACTGATGTACGACAGCCGGCACCTCTCCCAACACTTGGCGCTGTTGCTTGAGCAGTGGCTGAATCTGACGTGAAGCACCCTGATAATCCTGTTTGATTTGCTCAATATCCAGCTGTCCGTTTTCTATCATCAGCCAGTGCTGGGCATATGGCTGATACTCAGACTTGAGTTCAGTTAAAGCAGCATGATCAGTTTCAGTCATCAAATCAGCATGGGAAATAACCACGATATTGGCAACTTTCAGCTGATCCGCATACAGGTTCTGATGCGTCCAGTCACGATCATGTAAACGTGAACCATCGACTACCGTGACCAGAGCCTGCATTTTCAAATGACTCTGCCAATGCGGTTCGGTGAGCTGTTCCAGCAGTTGCCCGGGATGTCCGAGTCCTGTAGGTTCAATAAATAGCCGGTCCGGTTTGGTTTCTGACAATAGCCGGGATAAAGCAATCTGCATTGGCAACTGACTGCTACAACATAAACAGCCGCCCAGCAATTCTTTTACTGCATAGCCCTGATCCTGAGGCAGTAATTGCTGGTCGACGCCAATCTGACCAAACTCATTCATCAGCACAGCCCAGACTTCCTGCTCCGGTTTCTGGCTCAGTAAATATTTTAATAAAGTGGTTTTACCAGCACCCAAGAATCCGGAAATGATGTGTACAGGAATAGGCTGCTGAGCGGCAAGAACTTTCAAAATTGATTCTCTCTCAAAGATAGAATTAGAATGAGTAAACCTGACTATTATAGAACACTGGACTCTTGCAAAAATGTTCATTCTTGGATGATTAGATTCTATTTATCTCGGTTCGAATAAAAATAATAGTCTGTATTAAGCACTTCTTAACCGTTAACTAGTTCACTTAAATGCTATATTTGAAATATTTACACACATTTCCAGCTAACAATATCCTATACATTTAACAGAAGAAAACAGATTTCCAATGATTGTATTTGCTTGGTTAACAGCTTCGTGCGGCTTTTGTTAATTGCTTTGCTCCATAAAATTTCCATGCTTAGGATGAATTCCTGCCGGATTGATGTGATGGTCATTCGGCAGTTTATAAATGTAATAAAAAGGATGCTCAACATGAAATATGCACAAATCTTACTTGCAACAACGCTTACTGCAGCCGCAGCTACCAGTTTTGCAGCAAACAATACCACTGACACGAAGACCACTGAGGAACAGAAAGTCACTGTGACAACTCAGGAACTTCCTGCAACGAATAATCCAAATCCGAATGTAACCACGGCTGGACCTGCTGACCAGCCTGCTGCGTCTGAAGCTGCTACAGAAGACAAAGATGGTAAAAAAACGACTAAGTCGACATCGACTCGCTAATCAGGTTTAAAGCAACATCTGGTATAGTAAATCTCCAGTAGGTTCAACCTATGCTGCCGGATGTAGACTGAGGCTGAATCATGCAACTGCGTGATTCAGCTTTTTTATACCTTATAGGCTATTCACTATAGCCAGAAATGATCATAGGATTCATTCATCTTATGAATAAATTTAAATATTATTATTTATTATCAATAATTTATTAAAACTAAAATCTTTTCAACTAAATCTTTTTGATAGACATGACCTACTATGGACTAGCTTGTTTAGCGCTATTGATTGTTCCTTAATAGTCTCAATCCTGAATTGATTGAATGGACATTCGCTATGAGCAATACAAATTACACCACTGAAGTGGCGATTTTGGGGGCTGGCCCGGTAGGTTTAACGATTGCCAACTATTTAAGCAAACAGGGTATACAAGTCACCGTAGTTGAACAGCTAGATAGTCTGATCGATTACCCGCGTGCCATCGGCATTGATGATGAATCCTTGCGTACCATTCAATCTTTGGGACTGGTTGATCAGGTCTTGCCGCATACTACCCCGAATCATGCCATGCGCTTCCTGACACCCAAAGGCCGTTGCTTCGCAGACATTCAGCCACTGACTCGTGAATTTGGTTTCTCCCGCCGTAATGCTTTCATTCAGCCACAAGTAGATAACGTTCTGCTAGAAGGACTCAAACAATATAAGAAAACTGAAGTACTGTTCTCTCGCCATCTGACGCATTTCAGCCAGGATGCTGAGGGTGTAACTTTAAATGTTCAGACTAAAAATGGCAGCTTAGAAACCATTCGTGCGCAATACCTGATTGCCTGTGATGGTGGAAACTCTTATGTACGCCGTACCCTCAACATTCCATTCGAAGGTGAAACTGCGCCAAACCAGTGGATCGTGATTGATATCGATAATGACCCATTGGCAACCCCACATATTTATCTATGCTGTGACCCGGTGCGTCCTTATGTATCAGCTGCCCTACCGCATGGCATTCGCCGCTTCGAATTCATGGTCATGCCAGGCGAAACTCAGGAAGAACTCAGCAAACCAGAAAATATTGCCAAACTACTATCTAAAGTTTTACCGAATACCGATGGAATCGAAGTGATTCGTCAACGTGTCTATACCCACAATGCACGTATTGCAGATAAATTCCGTGCTGACCGTATCCTGCTTGCTGGTGATGCTGCGCACATCATGCCGGTATGGCAAGGCCAAGGCTATAACAGCGGTATGCGTGATGCCTTTAACCTGGCCTGGAAAGTTGCATTGGTGATCCAGGGTAAAGCAAGCCATGAATTACTGGACTCTTACCAGGTAGAACGTAAGGATCATGCCAAGGCGATGATCGATCTTTCAGTCATGGCAGGCCACGTCCTTGCTCCACCAAAAAAATGGCAAGGCTTTGTTCGTGACGGTATTGCTTACGCATTGAACTATATCAAGCCAATCAAACAGTACCTGCTGGAAATGCGCTTTAAGCCTATGCCGAAGTATCATGATGGTGCCCTGCTGGCCAATACTCAGAAAGACTCTCCAGTCGGCAAGATGTTCATTCAGCCGCAGGTGAAACTGGAGTCTGATGAAACTGTATTGCTGGATGAAGTGATTGGCAATGACTTTGCCATCATTGCCTGGGGGGTGGATCCGAAATGGGGCTTAAGCAAGCAAACGATACAACAGTGGAAAAAACTTGGCGTAAAATTTATCCAGGTTATTCCTACAGTTCAATTGTCTAATCAACATCGTAAGCAATACGAAGATGTGATCACCATTGGTGATATCGGTACGGACATTCGTACCTGGTTCGGCAAGACCAAGGACTCTATCGTCATCCTGCGTCCAGACCGCTTCGTGGCAGCCTTAGCGATTCCTCAATCTATAGAAAGCACAAGTCAGGCGCTATTTAACAAGCTCCATGTCAAATAATTGACCTCAGTCAAAAAAACCACGCTACGGCGTGGTTTTTATTTATAGATGAACATAGAAGCTAAGTTCGGTATTGCTCAAACCATGAAATATCTTTGAGAGAATCACGACGTGCCATCTGCTGTAGGAAAGATTTAAATTCTTCCAACGGCGGCAAAATTTTTGTACTAATTGCGAAGATCAGACAATAGGCCACATATAGATCTGCAGCAGAAACTTTTTCACCTAAAAGATAAGGCTTGGCATGCGACAAACCTCGTTTAAAAAAATCAAATACCGCGGCTTCGTTACCAAAACTTAAACTGGTTCGGACCTTTTCAATCTGTTCTTGAGATACTTGTAAATTTTTTACATCAATATATTCAGTCAGTGGCCCATGACAGAAGAAAATCCATTTTAAATAAGTACCACGCTTGGGATCATCTAAAGCGGGTGCCAATCCTTTGTCCTGATACTTATCTGCCAGATAGATGATAATAGCCGCCATTTCTGAAATTACGACGCCTTGATCAACCAGACAGGGAACTTTACCCATCGGATTGATCTGAAAATATTCAGGTTGATGCATATCTTTAAAAGGAACTTCCACCTGCTCAAGCTGGTCTTCAATCTGTAGTTCTTTAAGGATAGGCAGCAAGGTCATGCCGCGTGACTGAGGGTTGTTATAGAGCTTCATCATTCTGCTTCAACCGATTTCTTATTTTTTGAATTTCAGTATAAAGCGATTTTCTTCTGCGATTAAAAAGCATGTGCTACAGATCATTTCTGTAACACATTTCATTTATGGAAGATCAATAATTTACTTAAAAAGGTCTACACAAAACTTTTCTTTGAGCACTTTCAGAATCAGTTCAATCGCAGGATGCTGGTTATTTTTACGGTAACTGACATAGAGAGCAATCATCGGTAAAGGTTCCAGCGTTTTTTTCACCACAATATTATCGCCGAGTAATGGAATCACATAGGCTGGTACCAGACTCCAGCCAACCCCCATGCCGACCAGATTGACATTCAGCAGAATATTGGTGGAATACTGCACCACATTCACGTTCAGTTTCGACTGCCTAAAGAAATCATCAATAATCTTATGCAGCTGTGGTGAGGCTTGTTCATCACTAATCACAAAGTCCTGATTTTCAAACTTCTTGATGCTGACATAGGGCATTTCTGCGACCGGAGAATTTTTCGGCACAATCAGCGTCAGTGGCTCATCAAAAATCTGAACGGACTCAAACTCATCCGACTGATCTCGGTAGCGGGTAAAGGCAATATCAATACTGCCCTGTCTCAGCGCGCTAAACTGTTCTGCATCGGTCAGGCTATGAAACAGTGCTTTCAGTTCAGGAAAATGTGCACGGATATTCGGCATGATATAAGGAAAAATTTTCATTTCCGCGACCGGTACGAAGCCGATATTCAGCTGACCCTTATGTGCATGGGCGATCTGACGGGCTGCCTGCACGGCACGTTCCGCATGTTCTAAGCTCAACAGAGCTTCCTTTAGAAAAGCCTGTCCAGCCTCGGTCAGCTCAACCTTGCGGTTATTCCGCTCCAGCAATTGCGCATCCACTTCACGCTCCAGATCCTTAATCTGCTGACTGAGTGAAGGCTGTACAGTATTCAGTTTTTCAGCTGCCCGGGTGAAGTTCAGCTCTTCAGCCACTGTAACAAAATAACGTAAATGTCTTAATTCCATTTTATTCTTCCGGTAAGGATGCTGAAATCGAAGGTCGCTTCCTGGCCACATATTGACGGTAGATCAATAAAGTGAAAATCACCATCACTGCACAGAACATATAGGTCTTTTCAAAACCGTATTGCGCAATGATCATACCCATCACTACTGAACCCACTGCCAGTCCAATATCAAACAGGGTAAAAAAGGTAGAAATTGCATGGCCCATACGCTGTTTTTCGACAGATTGAATCGCTAGAGTTTGTAAACATGGAAATAATGAACCGTAACCAATTCCGATAAATACCGCAGACAACCACATAGTCCATTGGCTGGACATGACACTGACAATCATCATGCCAATCGCAAAGAAAATAAAGGAAGGATAGATAACTGCACTTGGTCCTTTACGGTCGTAAATTTTGCCCACCCAAGGCCGTACCAACAACATTGAGGCCGCAAAAACAATAAAGAAGATGCCGGTATAAGCCAGTAGTTGCTTGGTTTCACTAAAGGGCGTGATAAAACTCATGATACTGGAGTAAGCAAAAGCCGTGAGCAGTGCCACAAAACTCACCGCCAGCACTTTGACTTCAATAATGTCATGCAGGCTGAATTTTGATTTTTCGACCACTGTAGCTTGAGGTTTTGCTAATTCGGTAATTTTCAGCATGAAGGAAAAGATCAAGCCGATAGAGATAATCACGGCAAGCAAGCCAAACAGCACTTTAAAGCTGGTGAACTGAACTACGGTTAAGGCCAGTAATGGACCAAATACCACACCCAGATTAGTCGACATGACAAAATAGCCCATGCCCTCACCCTTACGAGATTCCGGAATAAACTCATTTGCAACGGGAACGGTGACCGTCGTCAGTATGCTGAACCAGATCCCATGTAAGAAACGCACTGCCAATAATGACCACATGCTATCGACCAGCAGATAACTAAAGGAAAATAAGGCAAAAATAACTCCGGCTCCGCGCATTGCCAATTTCTTGCCGAGTTTCTCGATGATCATGCCAGAAAAAGGTCGAATGGCGATGGATGAAACTAAGAACAGGGTCAAAGCCAAACCTGCTTCTTTGACTGATCCGCCCAGATCTTTCATGATATAAACCGGCAGAATGGTCAGTAAGGCAAAGTAATAGACAAACAGGAACAGATTGTTCAATAAACACAGAATAAAGGAGCGATTCCATAAGCGCTCAGGACTAGCAGACATAACACGCAACTTTTAAAAACAAATTTAAGAACTGACTAAACTCAGGGAGAAATCAAAGCTGGGCTTAAGGCCAGATCTACCAGATTCTGGATATATTGATCATCCGGCATGCGGTTGAAGAAAATGATCTGGTAATGAATCGGCCCGTACAAGGTGTCCAGCATCAGATCAAAAGGATAATCCGCACGTAATTCCCCACGCTCGATGGCCTGTTGAATCAATTGGTGGGTTTGTTTTCGACGTGGTAATAGATACTGCTGAAAAAAGTCTGCAGCCAGCTCCCGATGATTGGCCATAACGACCAGCAAAGCTCGGCCTACCGGATGATTAAGCGCCTGAACCAGCAGAGTTAGCTGTTGAACCAGATTGCTGCGCAAGCTTTGTGAAGCATCCAGTTCAAATACCCCTGCTGTGCGCTGCTTGAAAGCATCTAGTACCAGTTCAGATTTATGTTTCCACCAGCGGTAAATCGTAGATTTGCCAACCCCTGCCCGTGCAGCCACATCTTCAATCGTTAGCTGATGATATTCACCTTCTGCCAGTGCATCCGAAACCGCCTGCAGAATACTGTGCTGACGCCGTGAACATTTTTCTTCTTCACTCATGCTTAAAACCAAAAAACAAAACGATACGTATCGTTTCATATTAGATTAAAAAAGAGGCTTAAGCCAGAGTTAAATGAATTTTATAGGCAAAAAAAAGACCTCTCATTGAAGGTCTTTTTAATAAGCAAATTAAGTTTAGTTCTTAGCTATGCGCTGATTTTTTATAGATACTGCATGAAGGATGATGATTTTCCTGCAGACGGGCAACTTTACGTTGTTCAGCTGCTTCAAAACGGCAACGTTTCCAGTCATTGTCCAGATTCAGCGGTGGAATCTGTTTAGGCTTACCATTTTCATCAACAGCGACCATCGTGAAGTAGCAACTATTGGTATGGCGTACAGTACGTTTCTGAATATTTTGCGCTTCTACACGAATGCCAATTTCCATTGAAGTACGACCTACATGGTTCACACTTGCCAGGAAAGTCACCAGCTCACCCACATGAATCGGTTCTTTGAAATTTACTTTGTCTACAGACAGGGTTACGACATAACTACCCGAATAGCGACTCGCACAAGCATAAGCAACCTGGTCCAATAATTTCAGAATTGTTCCACCATGTACATTTCCTGAAAAGTTCGCCATATCTGGCGTCATAAGAACCGACATCGTTAACTCTGACTGGTCATCCGATGCTGTTGCAATTTGATCTAAAGGGGCCATCGTTTTCTCTGAACTCTTTGAATGACAATGATATAGACCATTATTATAGCGTTTTTGGCCTAAATAAAATGTTCAATTCGGCAAATAAAACATCATAATTCTTGATATGAAATTTTTCTCCATACAAAAAAAAAGATATCCCTCTGAGGATCCATAGAAATCATCAGAAAGTTATTTTCAGTAACTATAAAATAAACAGGAATTTATCCACTAAAGTATTTTCTTGAATCAATGCACTGCAATGAAGAAATTTTCCATTAAGCATGCACAACTCGGTTTAAGAAAACTGCATGCATTAACAAAAAATAACCTCGAATTAAGCAGGCACTTGTCTCAACATTTCTCGCGCCACATTCTCATAACTTAAAGTCTGCTGGCCATGCAATATCGTTTCAACGGTAAAAGAACCATCGGGATGAACTTTAGTTACAGTAAAAATCGTATTTTCAAACTGAGCTAATGTGACTTGCTGGCCAATTTCGATGTGATTCATATGGCTTTTACATTTATTAATCTGTCGATTTTTATTCTGTCATGATCTTCTAAGCTTTTGAACAGTTGTTTAACTTAAGTCTGTGAATAATTTTGTTAAAATCAAAAAATAGCCTTAAAATATTTTCATAAAATCACTATATTTTTATAATTCAAAGATTTATTTCCCATTAAAACTTGGGCTTTAAGTGACTTTCAATAGGTAGAAAACATCAGCTCATCTCTAAAAACGATGAGCAAAAATGAGCCGCTTTTCACCTATATGAGGAAAGTGGTGAATATCTTTATACATCTATTTGAAAAATAAATACTTTATTCAAAATCTTAGAACAAACTATTGTTGCTGAGCCAAGAGCAATGGAATCTGATGACCTTGACTATAATTATGCTTCTGATAGACCTGAGCAATTTCTGGTAGCTTGAGTTTAGCCGCCTCAATCCCAGCATCCATGGTCAACTCCCTGCCACGCACGTCAAAGATATGACCTTTTTCGCGTAAGTCTGGTTGAATCACTACATCGGCGTATTGCAGTTCCTCAGAAGCTAGACGTTGCTGCATGATATTGATGTTCTGGTTGAATAGGCCCCAGACATTGGTGGTTTCGGTATGGATCGGCTGTGCCAGAATATCGACAGCAATCACAATATCAGCGCCCAACTCACGAGCTACTTTGACCGGTACCGGACTGACCAGTCCTCCATCCACATATTCTTTTTTCTGGATGACAGTGGGAATAAACATGCTTGGAATAGAAACGGATGCACGTACTGCCTGACCGGTATTACCATAATTGAAGACTACCCGCTTACCCTCTTTCAAGGCTGTGGCTACCACAAACATCGGGATTTTCATGGCTTGCAGAGGCGTCTGATCAACCTGTAAATTCACATAATTTTCAACTTTTTTGCCATCAAAAAAGCCTTTACGGTCCAGCTTGATGTCGCGAACATCAGTCGCTTTCATGCTTAATGCAATATTACGCAGTTCAATCGCCGGTTTACCACTGGCATAAATGGAGCCGACAATACTGCCGGCACTGGTTCCCACAATAAAGTCTGGTTGTATACCTGCCTGTTCCAACACTTCAATCGCCCCGATATGTGCATAGCCACGCGCACCGCCACTGCCAAGAACCAGTGCAATCACCGGACGGTTTTCTGTTTGCTTGATCTTGCGGAAATTGATCTGGTTTGGACGTGCCTGGGCTTCTGCTACTGAACTGGCAGATTTAATATGACTAGAGTTAGGTTGATTCAAACCGGATGTCGTTTGGCAGCCGCTCAGACCTACCATTGTCATCGCCAATATACTCAGTACATATTTCTGCATGCAGAGCACGTCCTCATTTTGTTAAAGCAGCATAGTGTATAAACACATGCTTAAATAATCTGTAGAATTTCGTAAAACTGTCATACAGTTGCACTAATGTCTTTCAATTTTCAGCCACTGTATGAATACACCTTCACTGTACCGGATCTTTCTCACTTTCCTGCAACTGGGCTGTATGGCATTCGGTGGACCGGCAGCGCATCTGGTGTTTTTTCACCGTAAATTTGTCGACCAGTTACAGTGGTTAAATGCGACACAATATGGACAGCTGGTTGCATTAGCGCAGCTTTTGCCCGGCCCAAGCAGCAGTCAGGTAGGCCTTTCAATTGGCTATCTGCAAAGGGGTTATGCTGGAGCATTCATGGCCTGGCTTGGGTTTACCTTACCTTCAGCGCTTTTGATGAGCTTGATCGCCGTACTTGGTCAGTACTATTTCCATATTCTAAACTCAAACAGCTTTCATAGCATTCAATTGATCGTTTTTTCTGTAATCGTCTGGGCATTCTGGCAAATGCTCAATAGCTTCTGCAAGAGCATCTGGCAATATGTACTGGTCTTCATTTCCGTCCTGATTCTGAGCTTCATTAGTATCAGTTTGAACCAGCTACTGGTCATTATTTTAGGGGCAGTTTTTGGCCTCGTAATGGCAAAATTTTCCAATTCTCCTCAGGAAAATAAGCCTGCTTCAAATTCATCTACCATTCACTCAAGCTATATTCGGCCACGTCATGCACCTTACTGGTTCATCGCATTTTTATTACCATTTTTTCTGATTCCTATACTAGTCAAATCTGGTTCTTGGCCTGAACTCGCATTTTTTGCTGATTTCTATCAAACTGGCTCATTGGTCTTTGGTGGCGGGCATGTCATTCTGCCTTTGCTGCATCAGGACTTTGTGGCGACCAATTTACTTTCGCCCCAATCTTTCGATCTAGGTTATGCATTTGCCCAATTGATGCCGGGTCCATTATTTAGTTTTTCCAGCTATGTCGGTGCTCTGTTGCCTTGGACAGGCTCACCCTGGATTAATGCACTGTTAGCAACCTGTGCCATTTTCCTGCCTTCGTTTTTTCTGATTTTTGCTACTTTGCCTTATTGGTCATGGTTAATGCAACAACGTATTATTTTTCAGGCGGTAAGCGGGATTAATGCGGCAGTGGTCGGACTACTTTTATATTTGCTGATTGATCTCTCTCAGGCATATTTTCGTTTCTGGTCTGATCTGGTTTTTGTCATCGTGATGATTCTACTGTTACGCTTGAAATTACCAGTCTGGTTCAGCCTGATTGCCGGATTTATCCTATATCAAAGCTATCTTAATGTTGTGTCATTCTAACCATTTAAACCCATAAAAAAGCCCCGAACCAGTCGGGGCTTTTGCTCAAGTCTTACCAGATATCTGATTTAACTTTATCTTTAAATTTCGGATGATCATCGAGCTTAAACTCTGGTTGCTCGATGCCACGTTTCAGCTGACCGGTATAGTCCTTGAGCAGCATCAAAATAAATGGCATCAGCAGTACAATCGCAATCAGGTTAATACTGGCCATGACGCCCATGAACAGGTCCGCCATATTCCAGATCAACGGTACACTGGCAATCGAGCCGAAATACACCATAAACAATACCAGCAACCGGAAAATAAACATGACCTTGCTGTTATTATTGATGAACTGAATATTTCCTTCTGCATAGGCATAGTTACCAATGATAGAAGAATAGGCAAACAGGAACAGAATCAAGGCCAGGAAGTCATCGCCCCAAGCACCAATCTGGCTTTCAAGCGCCATCTGGGTCAAGGTCACGCCTTCAAAACCGGCATTTTCATATAGGCCAGAAACCAGAATCACGATAGCGGTACATGAACACACAACGAAGGTATCTACAAATACGCCAAGCATTTGAACCAGACCCTGATTCACCGGATGTTTCACGTCAGAGGCAGCCGCCGCATTCGGTGCTGAACCCATCCCCGCTTCATTCGAAAATAAACCGCGCTTAATCCCCATCATCATGGCCATCGAGATCATGGCACCGAAGAAACCGCCTGCAGCTGCTTCAAACTCAAATGCTTTGCTAAAGATCAGCTGAAAAATAGACGGCAATATATCGTAATTGATGACGGCGATATATAAAGCTACACCCAGATAAAGAACTGCCATGAAAGGGACCACCCCTTCAGCAACTTTTGCAATCCGTTTGATCCCGCCAAAAATAATCATGGCCGTAATCAAGACCAAGACCAGACCAATCCAGGAAACTTCCAGATCGAAACCACCTAATGGCAACATCAGATTGGCTTCATTCCAGCCCCAGGCATGTGAGGTTGCACCCGTAATGGCATTGGCCTGCACGGCATTGAACACAAAGCCATAGGTCGTAATCAGTGCAATTGCAAAGACAATTCCCAGCCATTTCTGTTTAAGACCCTGAGTAATGTAATACGCAGGTCCACCACGGAATTGCTGATTCTTGTTATCCCGAACTTTAAACAACTGGGCTAATGATGATTCTACAAAAGCAGAACTCATTCCCAGAAATGCAGTAAACCACATCCAGAACACAGCACCTGGACCACCGACAGCAATCGCAATGGCAACACCTGCAACATTACCCACACCGACCCGGCTAGCCAGACCTGTTACAAAGGCCTGAAACGGCGTAATACCATGGTCATCATCGACCTTGCCACGACTACGTTTCATGACTTTGATACTGTGCCAGAATAAACGGATCTGTACTGCACCGGTCATGATCGTATACAAAATACCGACTGCGACTAGAAACACCACCAAAAAGTCCCAGAGTGGACCATTTAAGGCATCGACCCAGCCCAGTAAGGTTTCATTTAGCTGATCATTCATGTCATATCCTTATGAGCTTATGACTCATTATCAAGCTTAAAATTAGACGAAAAATTTCAAGATCATCTGGATGATCGTGGCATTAATCAAGTCAACGAAGAAAGCACCACATAATGGAACGATCAGAAAGGCTTTATGCGAAGCGCCATACATATTGGTAATCGCCTGCATATTGGCAACAGCCGTTGGGGTTGCACCCATCCCGAAACCACAGTGACCTGCAGCAAGTACTGCGGCATCGTAGTTTTTGCCCATCACCCGGAAAGTGACAAATGCTGCATATAAAGCCATAGTCAAGGTCTGTGCACCGAGAATCACCATCAATGGTCCTGCCAGATCCGCCAGTTGCCATAATTTTAATGACAGCAGCGCCATGGCCAGATAAAGCGACAATGAAGCATTACCAAACACATCAATCGCACGGTCGAAGATCTGGATTTTCAGGATGCCTTCCAGCACGTTACGCAGAATCACGCCACCTGCCAGTGCCCATACAAATGTTGGCAGTTCAAATACTGTATCTTTACTGAAGCCAGTCATCAGTTCTGCAAATGCCAGACAGCCTGCAAACAGACCAAGTGTGGTAATGGCATTATCAGCGGTGATCAGACGGACACGATGTGGATATTCAAATTGCACATATTCATCTGTTGTGCTGTCCATTGGCGTATTGTCACGCTTTTCGATCTGCTGATCGGTACGTGCCACCGCAAGATTATGACGGTTAATCAACAGTTTCGCCAAAGGTCCACCGATAACACCACCAATGATCAGACCAAAGGTTGCACTTGCCATCCCGAGCGCCAAAGCCCCCTGAATACCATGCTCAACCTCCATAATTTCACCCCAGGCGCCAGCAGTACCGTGTCCACCAGTCAAGGTAATCGAACCGGCAATCAGACCGATCAGAGGATCAATACCTAACAAGCTTGCCAGCCCCATACCCACTGCATTTTGTAGGGCAATAAATGTTGAGATGGCAACCAGGAAGATCACCAGTCCGATCCCGCCTTCGCGTAATTTAGCGAAGTTCGCACTCAGACCGATCGAAGCAAAGAAAATCAGCATAAAACTGGTTTGCAGTTCCGCGCTCGTGGTAATGCTGTAGCCCCAGAACGAATGAACCAGCAGAGAGATAACCGCTGCAACCAGACCACCTGCGACAGGTTCAGGAATGTTGTAACGTTTTAGAAAATCGATTTTATCTACCAGAAACCGGCCCAGTAATAGCACAATTACTGCAGCGATCAGGGTATAAAATGCGTTAAAAGTAAAATCCATAATTTTTTTGTCCAAGATGGTTCTGAATTTTTGTCATTCTAAAAGTCGTGTTGCGATTCATTTCCACAGAAGAAAACCTTACATTACCCCATGTAATTGTCATCTACTTCATTCATCCATCGCCTTTAGAATCAACAAAGCATTCCGCATCTGTTTCAAACTTATGAATATCATCGTGATGATCATATTCAGTGAGAGATTTATAAAAGCGAAAAACGGCCTTTTGCTGATTGCATAAGCTACGCCAGATGCGTAAATTCATCTAAACGTGCAACTCATAGCGATAACATCCAGCCTATATTTTTTTACTTCTCAACCAGCATGAATTGCTGCATGAGTGCTTTTAACCTAACTGAGTTCATCAAGTCATTTGCAATAAGATATTTCAAATAGAGCTTGACCATGCAATCTTCATTATTTCTTCAAAATGCATGTATTCAACTGAAAAGTCGCACATTATGCTGTTTCTTTGTATAAAGTTTTATTGTTTTTTATTAACTATAGTTAGTGAATATATAAAAAATAATTATAACTTCTTATTTTTTATAGTTTACTACCCCCAAATTTTAATCGAAATAAAATATTAATTGAACGTAAAAACGGATATTTAATTTTATTTTTAAGATTGAATTTTATTCATTCTATTTTGTTCTTAACTTTCCTTTTAGTTCCAGCCATCGATGTTAATTGCTCAAGATATCAGCATCTAAAATATCGGTTGCATGTTTAGAAGGAGTTTTGTTTAAGCATTCAATAAATTTCTTAGGCTATTTATATAACTTCTATATCTCTTAAGTGCATTCTCATTCATGTGATTTTTATTAATCATCATAATTCACTGTGAAACTAAAATTCCCCCTGCCCGACAGAGTTTGTTTGGTTTATAGTCAGTTCACCATCATTAAGGATATGAGATTGGAAATTAGAATGGATCAAAACCTCGTTCATGCTGTAGATCAAACCATTACTTCCCGTCATTCAGTTCGTGCTTTTCTGGATACGCCGGTCAGTACCGGCATGCTCAAAGACATTTTGACTGTGGCCAGCCGCGCCCCTTCAGGGACCAATACCCAGCCATGGAAAGTATATGTGCTGACAGGGAAAAAGCGTGATGAGCTGGTGCAGCGTGTCTGTCAGGCGCAAATGGAGCTTTACCAGAATCCGGCACTGGCCGAGCAATATAAAGAAACCTTTGCCTATTATCCCGAACAATGGTTCTCTCCTTATATCGACCGACGCCGTGAAAATGGCTGGGGCTTATATGGTTTGCTGAATATCCAGAAAGGCGAAAAAGAAAAAATGGCGCGCCAGAACCTGCGTAATTTTGAACTGTTTGATGCACCAGTGGGGCTATTCTTCACCTTACATAAAGATTTGGGCGTAGGTTCAAAAATGGATATTTCCATGATGATTCAAAACGTGATGCTGGCTGCCAAGGCACGTGGTCTGGATACCTGTCCGCAGGCTGCCTGGAATCATTTTCATAGCATTGTGCTAGATGTACTGGGAGCAGGTGAAGATGAAGAGCTGGTCTGTGGCATGTCACTAGGCTATGCAGATCCAGACCATATCGTAAATACCTTTATCACCCCACGTGTCCCGGTAGAGGAATTTGCCGTTTTTGTAGATGAATAAGATTTGATAAGCCATGATCCAAGCATCAACTTTGAGCTGCTTGGATTGTCTGACAGAGATATAGAGTTCTTGCAGCTCCTTATTTCTGTTTAACTCTAGGCAGTTCTAATTTCAATACAGATCTAAAGGCTATAACTACAAAGATCGCCATTACCAAGGCCATATTGAATAAAGCATCCCACAGCATAAAGTTCAGCAAAACCCCACCCAACAAACCGCAGGCAAATTGCATACTGCCCATGATCGCACTGGCGGTTCCCGCACGCGCGCCCTGTTCTGCCATGGCCAGCGCCATCGCATTCGGTCCCACAAAACCAATCGAGGCCACAACGACAAATAAGGCCGCCATAACTAGGACAACAGATTCAATATTCAGATAGCCTAAAACCAGTAAAGCCAGGACACCGATTCCCTGTAAAGAAGCACCTAGTTTTAAGCGACTTAATACTGAAAGATATTGAGCCAGATGCTTATTCAGGGTCGAGAACAGCATGATTCCAATGGCATTCCCCCCGAAAGCATAAGCAAACTGCTGCTCGGTCAGATGATAATGATCCATCAGAATGGCTGAAGAAGCGCTGATATAGCAGAACATCACCGCCCCAGAAAAACAGCCCACCAGCATCGGTCGTCTGAAACTTTCATCCTGAAAAATGGTTCGGTATAAACTCAATACCTGTTGCAAATTCAGTTTAAGACGGCGTTCCGAGGGCAAGGTTTCCTGAAAGAAAAAATGCACACAGACCAGACTAAACAAGCCACAACCCATCAGCACCAAGAAAATAATATTCCACTCAAAGAACATCAGTACCCATGCGCCGAGACTTGGCGCAATAATCGGTGCAATGGTCGTTACAATCATCATGCTGGCAAAGGCCTGGGCAGCCGCCTGCATATCCAGCCGATCACGAATGGTTGCTCGGGCAACCACGACTCCTACACATCCTCCTAAGGCTTGTAATACCCGTGCTGCAATCAGGCTCCATTCATTCTGTGCAAACATACATAACAGGCTGGCCAGAATATACAGACTCAATCCAAAATAAAGCGGTGGCTTACGTCCAATCCGGTCACTGATCGGGCCATATAGCAACTGCCCAACCGCCAGTCCAAGGAAATAAGCTGGCAGACTATTGGAGACCATCTGGGTACTGACACCAAAATCCGCTGCCATTTCTGGCAAGGCAGAGAGATACATATCAATGGATAAAGGACCAAGTGCAGTCAGTGAAGCCAGCAAAATAATCCAGGACATGGCATAAGGTCGTGGTGCTGTCGTATTGGAGTTCATGTAATTAAAGATTTTAATGCGCAGTAGGCAGACAAATTAACATAGCGCATAGTATGATTTACATGGAAATTAAAAGTTATAAATATACTTTTTCTCATATGTATATTCAGCTTTGCAGCAAAGACTGCAAGAGAAAGGATCACCGTTGAAATCTTGGCTCAATCGTCTTAAGCACGCGACTTATAACACGACCCTGATGTATAACCTGCGTATGCTGATTGCTTTTGCAGGCACTGCCTTTGTTCCCTATTTCATGGGACAGCAGTTAATGACTATTCCACTCACCCTTGGAGTGGTGGCCGCAGGTTTAAGCGATATTGATGACCGCTTTTCCGTACGTATCCTGAATCTGTTCTATACCTATTTAGGCTTCTTCATTACCGCAGTGGCAGTCTATCTGTTATTTCCTTATCCGCTGCTGTTTGCTTCTGCCCTCATTGTTTCTTGTATTGTCCTGATTCTGCTCGGCTCGCTTGGTCGACGTTATGCCACGATTTCCTATGGCTGTCTGGTGATTTCTGTCTATTCCATGCTGGGGGTTGAACTTTTTGATGGATGGTATCAGCAAGCGAGCTTGCTGCTGATTGGTGCGGTCTGGTATGGCTTTTTGTCGACCCTGAGCTTTCTACTGTTTCCTGCGCGACGTGCACAGGATAACTTAGCCAAGTGCTATGCTTCACTGGGTGATTTCCTCTATGCCAAATCGAATCTGTTCGATGTCGATATGACGGCAAAAAGTTATCAGCAAAGTATGATCGAGCTATCACTGGAAAATGGCAAACTGATTTCAATTTTTAATGAAATGAAGACTGTTCTTTTGACCCGTCTGAAAGGTGATCGTGGTCAAAAGGATACCCGTCGTAGCCTGCAATACTATTTTGTAGCGCAAGATATTCACGAGCGTGCCGATTCTGCGCATATTGATTATCAGAAACTGGCCAAGATTTTTGAACACAGCGACGTTTTGTTCCGTTTTCAGCGCATCCTGTCGATTCAGGGCAAAGCCTGTAAAGACCTGAGTGAAAGCATTCAGCAGCGCAAAACCTATAAACATAATAAACGCTTCAAACATGCCTTTGAAAACCTGAGATTGTCCCTGGAAAAATTGCGTACAGAACAGCAGTATGATCAGGTCTGGATCAATGCCCTATTTGCTTTATTCCAGAATCTGAAATCCATTGATGCGCAGTTACGCAACCTGGAAACTGAACGTAATATCAAATTTGATCGTGCTAAACATATTGAAAACCAGCTCAAAGATGACGACCTGAAAGGCTGGGAAGATATCAAGATTCGGGTCAAGCAGCATTTGACGCCTGAATCCGTGTTGTTCCGTCATGCTATTCGCCTGTCGATTGTGCTGCTGATCAGTTATATCATTGTCCAGCTGACCGATATTCAATATGGCTACTGGATTCTACTAACTGCGCTTTTTGTCAGCCAGCCTAACTTTAATGCTACCAAGCGCCGCTTACGTTTACGTATTGTCGGGACTCTGGCAGGTATTCTTTTGGGATATGCCATTCTGTACTTTATTCCTTCTGTTGAAGGACAATTATTGCTGCTGATTTTGAGTGGGATTCTGTTCTTTGAATTACGCAGTAAACAGTATGCACAGGCCACTGCCTTTATTACCATTCTGGCCCTGATCAACTTTAACCTGGACGGTATGGGCTTTGCCGCAGCTATTCCACGTATGATTGATACCCTGATTGGCTGTGCGATTGCCTGGTTTGGTGTGAGCTTTATCTTTCCAGACTGGAAATTCCGTCGCTTGCCACGCAGCATTAGCCGTAGTCTGCAGGCAGAATGTGACTACTTGAGTGAAGTGATTGAACAGTATAAGTCTGGACGGAATAATGGACTAACCTACCGCGTGGTACGTCGCGCAGCCCATAATACGGATGCTGAAGTCGCTTCACTGATTTCGACTTTGGCCACTGAACCTGATTTTGATCCGGTGCAAAAATCACAGGCTTTTGAGTTCCTGTGCCTGAATCATACTTTTATCAGTTATATTGCCGCGCTGGGTGCGCATCGTGAAAAAATTCAGGATCAGGATGTGCTGGACTTGCTAGACCAAGCCCTAGAAAATATTCGTGGTGCCCTGCTCTATGATGAAGTCCCTGACCTAAGCACCCAGAATATGATCCAGAATATCCGTCAGCGTCTGTCACAACAGCAGGAAGAAGACCAGAAACCATTGATTATTTTGCAGCAACTGTCTTTAATGTTTAGTATCTTGAAGCAATTGAGTCAGTTAAAGCAAAGTTTAAGTCACGAACGTGATGAACAGGCCACTGAATTGGCTTCATTATAATTTGGCCGATTTTGGAACAATATACTCACTGAATCAGCACAATTAATGCTAAACTTTTTACAGTTTTAAATCTGTTAATTTCATTATGACCGCGAAAAATTTATACGCTTATACCTTACAGCCTGTGAACTATGAAATTTCAGAAGCTGAGCAGCGTCATGCTCAGCTGATGATCTGGCGTAGTACCAATAAAATTGGCATGAAAGCCTGGCTGATCATGGGTGCTATTGTTGCCTTGTCTATTCTGGGAATTATCCTGATCAAGAACTACTCAACAGTCATCTGCTGGGTGGCGATTGTCTGTGTAGTCCTGTATTACCTGATTCGTACTTTCGGTCTGGAATGGTATGTTAAACGCAAGATGAATGAATTTCCGGTACAGGAAATTAAAGGTATCCGTCTGGGCGTACAGCCACATGGTATCGTGATGCGCCAGAAAATGGGCATGCAGGAAGGCGTGGGTGCTATTGGCTGGAAAGACATCTATGAATGGTATAATACGCCGGAATTCATGCTGATCAATTTTAAAGTCAAAGGTCAGCAAGGTGCTTATATCCTGCCTAAACGTTTAGACAGTAAAAACTTCTCTTTCGCGACCATTCGCAAGCATCTGCAAGAAGAAGTGGGCGCACCAAAAGAAATCTAAGACATATCCCGATTTTGAAAGACCTCCTGTTTCGACATGGAGGTTTTTTTATGACTATCTTTTATCCAACTCATCGACACAAATGATAATGAGAATAAATATTATCATCATAATCTATAATTTGTTCTGATTCTTCAGTTATAATTTGCCTACTTTTACACATACCACCATAAATCTGACCATCATGTTTAAAAAGACATTTTTCCAAATCCACTGGTTTCTGGGGATTACTGCAGGTTTGATTCTCTCAATTATGGGAGTCACAGGTGCTATTTATTCTTATGAGCCGCAAATCTTAAAATGGATGAATAGCGACAGTTATACTGTACAGGTTCAAGAGCGAGATAAGCTTAGCCCTGCCCAGCTGTATCAGCATTTCCAGACCCAAAACCCTGAAATGAAAATTAACAGTATTACCGTCGCACAGGATCCAAGTGCCTCCAGTACGGTCAATATTGTAAAAGAGGGAGCACGTCGTGGTTATAACATGATGGTCAACCCCTACACGGCTGAAGTATTGCCTGAAATTAAAGGTCGTGAATTCTTCCAGTTTGTACAGCAACTACATCGTAATTTAACGGTAGGACCCGTCGGTAAACAGATTACCGGTGCGTGTACCCTGATGCTGATCTTTTTCGTTTTGTCTGGCCTGTATTTACGCTGGCCAAAACGTCATTCGTTCAAGCAATGGTTGGCAGTGAAGCCACAACTGAAAGGCCGTAACTTTATCTGGGATCTGCATGCAGTGGTGGGTACCTGGGTGGTAATTTTCTACCTGATTCTGGCTTGTACCGGTCTTACCTGGTCTTATGGCTGGTGGCGTGATGGTATGTATAAAGTTCTGGGCGTAGAACGCCCACAACCAGAAATGCAGGCCAATGGCGGTCGCGGCGAAGGTGGGCCACGTGGTGAACGCGGTCCTCGTGGCGATGGTGAAATGCGAGGTGAAGGTCGCCAAGGTGGTGAGCGTGGACCTCGCGGTGAAAGTGAAATGCGTGCCGAAGGTCGTTCAGAAGGCGAACGTGGTCCTCGTGATGAACGCGGACAACGTGGTGAAGGCCGTGAAGAAGCTGGCATGAGTCCAGAAAGTATTTCACGTGCACTGGATCAAAGCTGGGCTGGCTTCAGTACTCAATTTGCAGGCAAATATTCAACTGTGACATTTAACCTGCCGAAAAAACCGGATGGTGAAATGCAGTTGAGTTTTGTTGACCCTGTGGCACAGCATGAACGTGCCCGCAACAATGCGACTTATAATTATCGCAGTGCTGAATTTACCGAAGTCCAGCTCTATGAAGATAAGAAGCTCAATGAAAAAATCATGAGCAGCATGTTACCGGTGCACCGTGGCAGCTTCTTTGGTCCTGTGTACCAGTTCCTGGTCATGATTGCTGCATTATTAATGCCATTGTTCTTCGTGACTGGCTGGATGCTCTATCTGAAACGTCGCAAGCAGAAAAAACTTACTCTGGCTGCACGCCAAGGCGCAACTGCCCTGCCTTTGGATCCAAATACCAAGCCTTGGCTGATTACGTATGCCTCACAAACAGGTGTCTCTGAACAACTGGCATGGCGCACGGCCACTGCCTTACAGGAAGCACGTCAACCTGTCAGCGTTAAAGCAGTACAACAGTTAAGCCTTGCAGATCTGCAACAGGCAGAACAGGTTCTATTTGTAGCCAGTACTTATGGCACAGGTGAAGCACCTGACCTAGCCTCCTCTTTTGAAAAGAAAATTTTGTCTGCCAAAGCGGATCTTAATCATCTCAATTATGCAGTTTTGGCTCTAGGCTCCCAGGAATATCCTGATACCTATTGCAGCTTTGGTCATCGGATCGACCAGTGGTTACAACAGAGTGGTGCCAAGCAGCTCTTCAAGACCATTGAAGTGGATAATGCCAATAATGAGCATATCCAGCAATGGACCAATGCCCTTGCCCATGTGACCCAGTTTGAATTGCAGGATATGGGTATCGATAAAACCTTCGATCAATGGACTTTGAGCAAACGTGAATTACTGAATCCAGACAGTCTTGGTGCGCCTGCGTTCAATATTGAACTGGTTCCACAGCATGAAGCCGTCTGGCAGGCAGGTGATATTGCCGAAATCCAGCCAGGAAACAGCCCTGAACGTATCCGTGCATTTATGGAGAAATACCGTATTGCCGCGGGTACACAAGTGCCTTCTCTGAAGCAAAGTATCGAACAGGCACTTTGGAATCGTGATTTGACTCAGGTTGATCCTTTTGATTCAGTAGATGAGCTGTTACAGCAATTACCAACTCTTGCTACACGTGAATATTCAATCGCCAGTATTCCAAGTCAGCAAGTGCTACGTCTGGTCGTGCGTCAGCAATCTGATGCACAAGGCCAGTTAGGTCTGGGCTCAGGCTGGTTAACACAGCATACTGCCCTAAATTCACCGATTGCCCTGCGTATTCGCAAGAATGAATCTTTCCATCTGATTGCAGATAACCGTCCGATTATCTGTATTGGTAATGGTACGGGGATCGCAGGTTTGATGAGCTTGCTGAGTGCGCGTAACCGTCAGGACTATACTCAGAACTGGCTCATCTTTGGTGAACGTCAGCGTGCCCATGATTTCTTCTTTGAAGAAACCATTCAGGCCTGGCTGCAAATGGGTACATTAAAACGACTGGACCTTGCTTTCTCTCGTGACCAGCAGGAAAAAGTTTATGTGCATCATAAATTGCGTGAGCAAGCTGAAGAATTGAAACTCTGGGTCGCTCAAGGCGCCGTGATTTATGTGTGTGGTAGCATTAATGGCATGGCCAGCGATGTCGATCAGGCTCTGATTGAAATTCTCGGTGAAAGCACAGTAGATCAATTACGTCTGGATGGTCGTTATCGTCGTGATGTATATTAAGATCAGCTGATCTATAAAAGACCGGGCTTCATGCCCGGTTTTTTATTAATAAGATAGAAGAAAAGATAAAAAGATTAATAAAAATATGAGTATCCAAATATCCAGCCCACTTAAACGAAGTCTCAGCCTGATCTTTGGTTTGATCCTTGGCATAAACAGCCTCTGGTTAATAAGTCAGGGACAAAGACATTTCGGTGTTCTTTTGCCAATTTTCATTAGCGTAGCACTGATCCTGTATGCTCTGCTCTTTTCAGGCATTCAACGCTGGAAACAGCATTCCAGATTTAGAATCTGGTTCTGGAACAACCTCTGGGCCGGATTTCTACTCTGGATAATCAGTGTCGCAATCTTCTTCGCTTATATCCAGATGTCCATTCATTCAAATGAATCTACACAGCCTCCTGCCGCTATTCTGGTTTTAGGCAGCGGGATTACGAATGGACAGCCCTCACCCATCTTAAAAAGCCGTCTGGATACTGCAGCTAAATATGCCGCACACTATCCAGATGCTTTAATGATTATGACAGGTGGGCGTAATTATCGGGAAAGGCAAAGTGAGGCTGAAGTCATGCAACACTATATCCACACCACCTACCCAGAACTCATCAATCCTATCCAACTTGAAGATCGAAGCAGAAGTACTGCTCAAAACCTGATGTATTCTCAAGTGATATTGGAACAACAAAATATAAGTCAAAATGATCCGATTGCGATTGCAACCAGTGATTTTCATAGTCCCCGTGCACGCGCCATTGCCAGACACCAAGGTTATCCGCAAGTGATTAGTTTGAGTGCCAGCACTCCTCTTTATCTGCGCTATAACTCCTGGTTAAGAGAATATTTTGCCTTTTTGAGTGGCTGGTTGCTCAATGAATATTCACTATTTAAATAAGTGACTTAAACACTAAATTAATTTAAACGGATATGCCTTGGCGAAGGAATCGCTGGATTTTTGAATAGTTCAGGTTTCTGTACATAGACCTGATACAGGTAGTTTTTAAGATCCAGCAAAAGTTTTTCAGGCGCAACCAGAATATTCTGCCCTTCCGGTGTCAGATCCAATGACACAATAGTGCTTTCCTGACGTAAGAAAGGAATGACCTTTTCAACAAAATCTTTGAGGGTAATTTCCTGAATCTGGTAATTGGCCCAGTTATCTTTAATAAGTAGTCTGGCCAGACCTTTGCTTTGCCAGGTCGCGAAAGCACGCTGTCCTGTCGGCGTGGCACATAAAGCCCAGCCCTCTTGGTAAAGTGCAAAAATGCCACCTTGGGCAACAATAGCTTCAATAAAATTTTTATAAACTTGTAGCGGATCGTAGGCGGTATTTTGCGATTTGATCGCTGCCTTGCGTTGATATGGATTTCTCATAGTCTGAAATCTTCAAATTATTATAGACTTCGAATTCTATGAAATATTCAGGATTTAGGCAAGAAAGATATGGTGGGCGCTGACGGGATCGAACCGCCGACATTCTGCTTGTAAGGCAGACGCTCTACCAACTGAGCTAAGCGCCCTGAAGAATAAAATAGCACTGCTATTTTATGATGCAAGACAAGCGAAGCGCGTAGTCTTGAATTTTGAAACACATTTTCCACATCAGGGAATGAAAAATGGCGCAGCGGACGGGACTCGAACCCGCGACCCCCGGCGTGACAGGCCGGTATTCTAACCAACTGAACTACCGCTGCATCGCGTATATCTTTAGAAGATATGGTGGGCGCTGACGGGATCGAACCGCCGACATTCTGCTTGTAAGGCAGACGCTCTACCAACTGAGCTAAGCGCCCTTAAAGGGTCAAACTGTTTGATTCTTAGGATGGCGCAGCGGACGGGACTCGAACCCGCGACCCCCGGCGTGACAGGCCGGTATTCTAACCAACTGAACTACCGCTGCATCACAAAAAATCTGGTGGGCGCTGACGGGATCGAACCGCCGACATTCTGCTTGTAAGGCAGACGCTCTACCAACTGAGCTAAGCGCCCTCAAAAGGTCTATCATGTAAATGGCGCAGCGGACGGGACTCGAACCCGCGACCCCCGGCGTGACAGGCCGGTATTCTAACCAACTGAACTACCGCTGCACTTACACAATGTCGCTATTGTGGCAAACGATTTATCAAGAACTTAGAGTGGCGCAGCGGACGGGACTCGAACCCGCGACCCCCGGCGTGACAGGCCGGTATTCTAACCAACTGAACTACCGCTGCACTATAAGTGTCTCAACTTTGAAAGAAGCTTGGTGGGCGCTGACGGGATCGAACCGCCGACATTCTGCTTGTAAGGCAGACGCTCTACCAACTGAGCTAAGCGCCCTTTCAAATCGACTTCATCGCTTGATGAGGTGCATTATAGAGAATCTTCACAGACTGTCAAACGCTTTTCTGACTGTTTTCTGCTTTTTCGGTGTGAGTGATTAAAAAATAGGTTGATTGTTAAAAAAAACAACACTTTTTGTTTATTTTTTAAGTCTATACCGATTTTTTAAAGATACTCTGTGAAACTAAAAGCCGGATTTTTACGGTTTTACTCATGAAAATTGAGACCAGAACATGCAACAGCCTTCAGTATTGCTGAAAGATTATACAAAGCCCAACTCACTGCAACGTTGTGATCCTGTAATCTTTATTTTAAGAGCTTGCAGCCCTCTAAAAACAAATCGATGACTTTTATTGGCGGGCTATAAATCCTGTTTCTAAGTCTATTTGTCTATAAAAGTAGAGTACATAGATGATCGATGACCTCATCTACTTTCCCTTATTTAAATAGAAGATATTTCAATTAATTTTAAATCATCCACAAATTTTCTTATGTCATTTAAGTCATTTAAACAGTCAGATTCAAAGGCTGTTCTGAAATATAGACCAGCGCATCTTCATTCACCAGTTCAAATAGCTCGGCCACATCCGTATTCCGCATGCGGATACAGCCATGTGACATTGCAATACCCATCGGCTCAGAATCAGGCGTACCATGAATATAGATATAACGTTGGTAAGTATCACAGCCCTCGCCCTGGTTAAAACCTTTTTCAAGCCCACTTAGCCATAAGATCCGGCTGAGAATCCAGTCTCGCTGCGGGAACTGCTGTGCCAGTTCTGCATTATAAATTTCACCTGTCGCTTGACGGGCAATAAACACACTATTTAAAGGTGCCTGCTGGCCAAACTTTTCAGCGACTTTATGCCAGCCACGAGGCGTCTTGCCACTATTTTCTGCTTCGCCAATACCATTCTTACCCGTAGAAATCAGGTACTGCTTATTATATTTTGGCAAATATAGTTTTTGTTGGGCGAGATCAATCAGGATTTCTGCCTGATCCAGCTGCAAATGGCTCATGACTTCTCTCTCTCTGGCTTGATGGTTTCTAGTTCTACTTTCTTTGTGGCCATGTGTTCTGGATGGATTATGTCCTGAACTGGTTCGGGTCGACGCCATAACCAGATCGCCACAATCAGCATGGTCACATCAGTAAAGATTTTGACTGCCAGCGGTGCTGTCGTAAATAACATGATAATGCCACTGATGAACATCATGATACTGGCCAGCCATTTGGCCTTGCGTGGCACAGTACCATTGGCACGCCAGGCTCTTAAAGTCGGACCATATTTTGGATGATTCAGCAGCCATGCATCCATCTGTGGCCAGCCTTTGGATGCCGCCCAAGCTGCCAGAATTAAAAATACTGTAGTTGGCATGCCGGGCAAGATTGCGCCGATAAAACCCAGTACGACAAATAGTACGACCAGGCTTCGCCAAAACAATATTTTCATAAATCGGTCCTACCCACAAAATTAGGGGTAGTATAAAGTGTTTTTAAAATCTGTCCGTTGTATTTGTGCACTTTTCACAGGATGTGCTATGCCCTTTTCCAGTCTAAATCATCATCTTGTAGAAGCATGGCAATATTATCAGCATCCTTTGGTGCGGCAACTGGCATTTGCTGTCGGCAGTCCAAACCTTCTGTCTCAAATTCCAGACGAACTTGAAGTCGTCCATGCTTTTGACTTACATGATTCTGAGAATTGGCAACATCACCTGCAAAATTATCATCCACGTCTGAAATATCTGGACCGGCATCCAGAAGAGCTGGAGCAATTCGTGCAGCAGCTTAAAAGCACCCGGCTGGGTTTGCGCTTTGAAATGCTGGTCTGGTTCTGGCTGCTGGATGATGCCTATCATCCTTATAAGCTTTTAGGTCATAGTATTCAAAAAATTGATGGCGCTAAAACACTGGGTGAGCTGGATTTTCTGTTACTGAATACAGAGACTGGTCTGATCGAACATTGGGAAGTGGCGCTAAAATACTATCTCGCAGAAGCCGATTTTAGCCTGCCAAACTGGTATGGCCTGAACCGTACCGATACTTTGATCCGTAAAATGAAGCATTTTACCCAGAAACAGTTTCAGTTTGAGGAGGCTCTGGATCAGCAGATTGAGCAGCGTTTCTGCATGTTAAAAGGCCAGCTTTATCTTCCAGTGCATCGTACAGATCAGACGTTGCCTGGCTGGGTCAATACCCAACGTCGCATAGGATTATGGGGTCAGCAGATTCCCGACCCAGCGGCCAATTTCTATCGTTTGCAGCGTCATGAGTGGATTTATCCTAATGCTCAAATCAGCAGTTCAAGTCCCTATTGGTGGACAAATGGACTTTATAAAAAGGCTGATCAAGAGGATTTTTATATGTATCGCAGCCCGCTTCTGCTGCCCTTTCCTGCGCATAAACCCTTTTAAAACATTACATTTATTAACCGAAGCACTATGAAAACCACATATTTTTTATGTCGTATATTTTCTAATCTTAGTTCCACATCATAATAATTTTATTATCGATAATACGGAGATGATGATGAAAAAAATTCTTGCTGCTTCATTGGTAATGGCTTTTGTTTTAACTGGCTGTAACACTGTCAAAGGTGTGGGTAAAGACGTTTCTAAAGCAGGCGAAGCTGTAACAGGCACTGCAGAAAAAACTTCTGAAGAAATCCGTCAAAACTAAACACTTTCTAGCTTCTCCACAAACCCTATCTCAGATAGGGTTTTTTTATGCGGAACATTCACATTACAGGCCATATTCGCCTATCATAGAGCCGACAAATTTATCGACTTATGAATTCACCATATGACATCTTCCGCGACTCTTGATTTAAGCCTGCAATTATTACGTCAGCCTTCTGTGACCCCTATTGATCATGACTGCCAGAATATCATGGCAGAACGTTTGAAGAAGGTGGGTTTCAATATTGAATCAATGCGCTTTGAAGATGTTGATAATATTTGGGCGCGTAAAGGTACTGAAGGCCCGGTTTTCTGTTTTGCTGGCCATACCGATGTTGTGCCAACCGGCAACCTGGATGCCTGGAACTCTGACCCATTTGCGCCAGAAATTCGTGACGGCAAGCTATATGGCCGTGGTAGTGCCGACATGAAAACCGCCTTGGCTGCGATGGTGGTAGCCACTGAACGTTTTGTCGAAAAATATCCGAACCACAAAGGCTCGATTGCCTATCTGATCACTTCAGATGAAGAAGGTCCATCGATCAATGGCACGGTAAAAGTGATTGAAACGCTGGAAGCCCGTAATGAGAAAATTACTTGGTGTCTGGTAGGTGAACCTTCGAGCACCAATAAACTGGGGGATATTGTTAAAAATGGCCGTCGTGGTTCATTGAATGCCAACCTGACCGTGAAAGGCAAACAAGGTCATGTGGCTTATCCCCACTTAGCAGTAAATCCAATCCATACAGCGTCTAAAGCCATTGCCGAACTCTGCGAAACAGTCTGGGATAATGGCAATGAATACTTCCCTGCGACGTCTTTCCAGATTTCAAATATCAATGCCGGTACCGGTGCAACCAACGTTGTTCCAGGTACGATGAACCTGCTCTGCAACTGGCGTTATTCAACTGAAGTGACTGCTGAAGAACTAAAAGCACGTATGCTTGAAATTCTGGATCGTCATGGTGTGGACTATGATATTTCATGGACTTTATCTGGCCTGCCATTCCTGACACCAGTAGGTGAGCTGGTGAATGCCGCTAAAGATGCCATTTTAACTGTGACTGGTACTGAAACTGAATTATCAACTTCAGGCGGCACCTCAGATGGTCGTTTTATTGCGCCTACCGGTGCACAAGTCCTAGAACTCGGTGTACTGAATGCCACAATCCATCAAATTAATGAGCATGTCGATATTGCAGACCTTGAACCACTGGCTGAAATTTATGAGCAGATTCTGGTGAACCTGTTAGCCAATTAATCACCAGATGTAAAAAAAGGAACTCAGAAGAGTTCCTTTTTTTATGTGCTTTGTAATGAATTACAAGCCAATTGAAGACTGAATATAACCCATTTGCGGGATGTGAAATAACTGATCCCCCATACGTACATACTGGAATACTGCTGGGTCAGTCACTTGCTGATCGGCATCGACGACTTCGGAAATACGCAGACGAATGGTTTTCGGCATTTCATTACACATCAGGGCAAAACGCTGATGCACCTCATCTCCTTCAATCACCAGCGCTACACCACTTTTACGTGTAGGATCATTAACTGCATAAACCGGTAATTGCGCATCATGCCATTCAACCACTTTAACCTGGGTATCACTATCTAGTGCAGACAGGACAATATTTTGTGGTAACAGCATTGGATCTTTGCCGTGACAGTCAATGATATAAGCATCAATAAATCCGGTAGATACCGTAATTAAATGCTGAAGTTCCTGCTGGCTAATCTGATCAGCCATTTTGGCATTAGTCGTATTCTGACTCATTTATGACCCCTGTTTTTCAGCAATTAACTGTTGAATATTCGCCAGTAATTCAGCTTCCTGGAACGGCTTACCCATGTAATGGGTTACGCCCAGGCTGAAAGCACGTTCACGGTGTTTTTCACCGGTACGTGAAGTAATCATGATGATTGGCAGGTCACGGTGAATATCGTGGTGACGAACCAGGTTTGTGACCTCGAAACCATCCATACGCGGCATTTCAATATCCAGCAACATCAGATCCGGACGGACATTTTCAAGCTGCTCAATCGCATCCACACCATCTTTGGCGGTGACAATATCATAGCCCTGACGCTCAAGCAGACGTGAGGTCACCTTACGTACAGTCACCGAGTCATCCACGATCATTACCAGACGGCGAGCATTGCCAGAACGTGAACCATCACGTTGATCCTGCATGTGTTTGACACGCTGCGTACCATGGATCTGACGGGCAATATTCTGACCATCTAGAATCAGACAGACCTGACCATCACCAAGAATCGTCGCACCGGTCACTACACCAATATTGGCGAACTGGTGGCCAATTGGTTTCACCACGATCTGTGCACGTGAACCGACAAGTTGATCGACTAACAAGGCAATGGTTTGACCACTGTTGCCTTTAATCAGTAATACTGGCAGTGAATGCGCCACATTATTCAGACGTGGAATTGGCTGATTCGATACGAACTCAGACAGGTAACGCAATTTGTAATTAACGCCATCAATCTTGAAGAAATCGTCTTTACTGTTGAAATAAGTTTCCAGAGTAGATGGTGCAATACGTACAATACGGTCGATTTGTGCCAGAGAAACGGCATATTGTTGATCGCCCACTTTTACCATCAAGGCATCGCTGACCGCTACAGTCGTCGGTACGCGAATGGTGAAGGTTGTACCTTTGCCTACTTCAGAGCTGACAGATACGTGACCGCCCAGCGACTTGATCTCGCTTTGTACTACATCCAGTCCGACGCCACGACCTGAAATCTGGGTTACAGATTTAGCAGTACTGAAGCCTGGATGGAAAATGAATTGCAGTAGCTCTTCCGAATCCAGCGTCTGATCTTCTTTGATCAGGCCTTGGCTCAGTGCTTTCTCACGAATCTTCTCAGCATCGATACCTTTACCATCATCACTAAATGAGACGATAACATCTGTACCTTGACGGCTGATATTCAACAGGATTGAACCGACTTCTGGTTTGTTCAAGGCAATACGGTCTGCTGTATCTTCCAGACCATGGTCAATCGCATTACGCAGCATATGTTCGAATGGCGTTACCAGACGCTCCAGAATATTACGGTCTAATTCACCTTCACTATTCTGAACAATCAGTTCGGCCGGACGGTTCAAGGTCGTAGACGTCTGACGTACGATACGTTGTAAACGTGGCAACATCCGATCAAACGGTACCAGACGGGTACGCATCAGGCTTTCCTGAATCTCGGCCTGAATCCGTGATTGTTGTAATAACAAACCTTCAGTTTCACGAATCTTGTCAGATAGAGTGCTCTTGAAGTCAACCAAGTCCGAAGCAGATTCCGCAAGCGACTTGGACAACTGGTTCAGTGACGAATATTGGTCCATTTCCAGCGGGTCAAAGTCTGCATAACGCGAGTTGTCTGAACCGTGTTTGGCAATAATTTGAGATTCCAGCTCGCCTTCCATTCGGCGCAACTGATCCGCCAGACGCTTGATTGCCAGTTCCATCTCGTTCAGGGTATTGCCAAGTTGGCCTAAGTCCATCTCGATACGCGAACGGTTAATCGCATTCTCACCTGACAGGTCAATCATCTTCTCAACCAGATCAGCAGAGATACGGATCATCTCGTGGCTGGTATCGGTATTACCGGTATCGACCCACTCACCCATCATACGTGGTGGCTCAGTACCATCACCTTCGACAAACTCGAAGCTATTTTCAGTGACCAGCGTTTCTGTTTTGGCCAGACGTTCCGGCAGCTGCGCAGTAACATCCACATAAGCAATCTTTTTCAGACTGCTTTGGATCTGTTCAAAATTGATATAGTCACGCTGGAAGATCGCTTGTCTTAACCAAGCCAGTGTTTTTTGCAGCAGGCCATCATAAGCATTCGAGTTAAAGTGATATACCGCAAACTGTTCGAATGTGGTTTCCAGTTCATACGCAATGCTGGCCACCTTTTCGTTTTCAACCATGCGCGCACCACCCTTGATACTGTGGGCAGCACGTTGTAATTGAAGCAATAAGCTACGGTCACTACGCTGATCAAACCATTGGTTCAGCAGTTTTTCGGTATTGTCGAGAATCTCTTCTGATTCTTCCAGGAAGGTTTCTTCAACAATCGACTTCAGTTCATCTTCTTCAGAGCGTTCTTCTGCTACAACTTCAACTGCTTCAGTTAAGGTTTCTGTTTCAGTAAGCTCAACTTGTTCATCTTCTAAGCCTAAAGCTGGCTCTAGATCTGAATCTGTATTTTCTGATGCAATCTCTTCCGATGCTTCATCCGCTGTTTGTTCGGATTCACCAGTAGCTTCTGCATATTCAAATTCGACAACAGGAATTGATGCTTCTACTGGAGCTGCAACAGCTTGACCAGCCACCAATGCCTGAATATTTTGCAGAATCGAAATTGCTTCAACCGCTGGATAATCGATACCTTCATCACGGATCGACTGGATACGGTCAGAAACGTTATCTTGCACCAGACGAATGATTTGAATCAGCGCTGGAGTAACAGCGATCTGCTGACGGATGATTCGCTCATAAATACTTTCTAGTTCGTGCGAAATCGAACCGATATGAGAAGCGGTAATCATGTTTGCACCACCTTTTAAGGTGTGCAAATGACGCATCAGGTTATTCAGTGAAGTTGTATCATCCTGCTTTTTACTCCAGGTATTCAGATCTTCATCAATACCTACCAGTAATTCATCCGCTTCTTCCAGGAAGATATTCAGTAGATCCTCATCGAAATCACGCTGAGTTTCTGCGCTGTCGATGTACTGTCGGTCAGATGCAATACGCTGGCTTAAAGCGACAAAGTCAATGCTGGCTGGAGTTGCGGCTTCAGGAATAGAAATTTCTTCTGATACTTGTTCAGCAGGGACATTGTCTTCGGCAAAGATTTCCAGGTCCTGCTGTACGAATGCAGCAAGTTCACTCAAGGTTTTTTGCGTATCATCATTCAGAATGACACGCTGGCCTGCTGCCAGGGTATCGAATAAATGAATGAATTCCTGATGTGCCTGGGCAAACAGCTCATAGGCATAATCGCTGTTCAGCAGTACCGGTTTTTCTAGTAAGGCATCATAGGCAGATTTTAAATCTGTCGTAAACTCATGAATACCCAGTGCGGCACGGTTATCTGTATGTGCAAGCAGCTCGGCAGCCTGCTCGCTTAAAGCCTGAATATATTCTGGATAATCGACTTTAGCGCGTTTATCGAATTCAAACTCGGCATCCAGTAACAGGTCAATCTCCAGTTCAACCAGCTTGGTCACCAGACCTTGGGTTTCAACTGTTCCCGTTTCAGTGGCTGCGAAGCCATAATCATTCCAGACACGCTCAAAAGTCGCATACACTGCTGCCAGTTTGCTGCTATCACCCTGACGTAACAAATGCAGATAGTCGCTGACAAATTCAGCATACTGAATTAATACAGCAGTTTCTTTTGAGGTGGATGCAATTTCATCCTGAAGCAGTGTTTTAAACAGATGTTCTACTTTAGAGCTGGCCTCGAAGATTTCTTCGATCTGTGCCATGGACGAACTGCCGCGCAAAGTATGAATAGCACGAATCAATGCATTATAATCCTGCACTTTTTCGTTTTCGCTACGCAGGAACTTGGCAATCGTTTCGAGATGCTCTTCCGCTTCCTCGATAAAGATCGCCACGGTTTCTTCTACATCACTACGTGCAGCATCTTCACTATCAGCTTCTTCAAGCTCAAATTCTGTTGTGCTTATTTCTATTGCTGCAGTTGTATCTTGATCTTCAGCCGAATCACCTAGCTCAAGACCTGTGATCTGGCCTTCGGCAGTCAGACTGTCTGCCAGTTGCAAGAGTTCTTCTAAAGCCGGTTCAGGTGTCATTTGTTGTTGTAATTGCTGACCTAAAAGCACGACTGGGCGCAGGTCAACATCGAGTTCCTGCACCTGTTTGAATTTTGGATATAAAGTAAACTGGTAAATATTCAGTACAGCTTTGGCATACTGTTGAATCGTAGGCGTTAACTGGATTGAACCTGAAAGTACCCGGTTTAAGGTATCTTCCACTGCCCATGCAATTTCACCCGCAGATTTAGCCCCCACCATACGGCCTGAACCTTTCAGGGTATGAAAATGGCGGCGAATGGTTTTCAGGTTTTCCTGATGAGCCGGATCACTCAACCATTCTGGAAATAAAGCATTTAACTCAACGAAAATTTCTTCGATTTCCTCGACAAAAATTTCAAGAATTTCTGCATCTTGATCAAGATAACTGTCTTCAGGAAGCGTTGTCGTTTCAACTAAATTTTTTAATATTTCTTTCATAGCTAATGCTTCTTACGTTGTGCCGCCAAGAAGGGCGCTCAAACTTAATTGTGACCGTCACGCGAGACCTATCCTTAATAGTTAGGTCCATCTTGTCGAGGCTTTATCTGTATTTCTGAATGTGCCTCAACCTGGGTTAAGGCACACTCCCCTCATACTTTCTGACTTTATTCGGGTAGTTTAAAGTCAGATACAGATTCACGTAATGCATCGGCCATGTTCGCCAATTCAGATACCGAACGTGCTGTATCGAAGGTTGCACTCGTAGTTTGTGAAGTAATTTCCTGTACGACATTCATCGTGGTCGCAATATGACCTGCAGATGCTGACTGAAGTTTCGCAGCATCGGAAATGTTTGCAATCAGTTTTGCCAGGTTATTCGATACGTTCTGAATCTCATCTAGTGCCACACCGGCATCTTTAGACAAGTTCGCACCACGTACAACTTCGGCTGTGGTTTGTTCCATTGAAATTACGGCTTCGTTGGTATCGGTCTGAATGGTTTTTACCAGGCCTTCAATCTGTTTAGTTGCAGATGCAGAACGTTCCGCAAGACGCTGGACCTCATCCGCTACCACGGCGAAACCACGACCAGCTTCACCCGCCATCGACGCTTGAATCGCTGCGTTCAAAGCCAGGATGTTGGTTTGGTCGGCAATATCGTTAATCAGGGCGACGATGTTACCAATTTCTTGTGAAGATTCACCCAGACGTTTAATACGTTTCGACGTTTCCTGAATCTGTTCACGAATCGTATCCATACCTTCAATTGAACGGTGTACAACGTCTGCACCATTTGCAGCAATTTGTACTGAACGTTCCGCAACGACTGCAGATTCTTCCGCGTTGGCAGATACCTGGTCAATGGACATCGCCATTTCGTTAATCGCAGCAGATGCACCGGCAATTTCTTGTGCCTGGTGTTCAGATGCTTCAGCTAACTGGTTGGTAATGCTTTGAGTTGTCGCTGTATATTGCGCAACTTCCTGAGAAGTTTCGGTAATACGAGATACCAGGTCACGTAACTGGTCGATCGCGAAGTTAATCGAGTCGGCAATCGCACCGGTAAAGTCTTCCGATACTGTTGCATATGAACGCAAGTCACCATCCGCAAGGTCGGCAATCTCGTCCAGTAAACGTAAAATCGCATTCTGGTTACGGTCATATTCTTCTTGAAGACGGGTTACACGCTGTTTATCCGATGCACCACGTAGGGTTAACAGACGGAATACACACAGCAGGAAGCCGATCAATAACAGAATTAACAGAACTGCTGGAACGATTGTTTTCAGACCAGAGTTACCAGATAGTTTGTTCAGGTTATCGAGCAGGACATCCGATTGCGAGAAAATTGACGCAGATGCCTGACGTACTTTTACGATTTGCGCAGAGTTTTTCAGGATTGTCGCAGATGCTGATTCAAGTACATCATCATATTCTGCTTTAATGCCTTCAAGAGACTCGCGCAGGTTTGGATCAGTAATACGTTGTACACCCAGTTCAGCAGAACCGTTTAACTGTGCATTTAAGTATGAACCGAAAGTTTCGGTATCGGCACTGAAGTCGTCCGCTGATTCACGTGAACCGTCGTTACCGGTCAATACCAAGCTGATCGAACGTAAAATACGTTCCGCAATGAATACCTGGTTTTTCGCAATAACCACCTGGTTAGACGGCATGTCTTGACGCGCCATCTGGTCGACCATCAAGTTATATTCGGCCTGAATCCCCGGGATCGCTTCACCAATTGCGATGTTGGTGTCATATAACTGGTTAATGATTTTTTGTTGCGATGCAATCAGGTCAATACTAGAAGACACTTCTGTCCACTGTTTATCTACTGCTTGCAGCGCTTCATTATTGGAGTGAATATTTTTTACAGTCTCAAGGTTTTCAGCAAAAGCTTTTTGAGAATCTGTCAGGTTTTTCATCGCCTCAGGTGTACCAGAAGCTGTTGCTTCAGTTGCCTGACGTGAAATGGTTTGTGAAAGCAGACGTAAATCACCCAGACTTTGTGTCAGCTGGTTGGCACGTGGCACACTGTAGAAAAGATACAATAAAGTGATGGTTGCCGCTAACAGACAGCCAGCTGCGCCATAAATAAACGGTTTAGACTTTTCACTATCACCAAATACACGTGACAACTGATCTGTTTGTGATTGAATCTTGGATAAAAAAGTATTGCCACTTTTGCGGCTACCTTCACCTGTATTTTTCTTTTTAAGTTTAAAGCCCATGCAGCCTCTCCCCGATTTACGTCTTTATTACTTTCGTGCGCGACGTTTAATTTATAAATTTTATAGATGCGTTCATAAATTTTGGATTTTGCAACAGACGACTGAATAAGAACACATGCCATTGTTGGTTATGCTGGTGGAAAAATCCCTGACAGTATTCTTGTAAGTTATTATCCAATTCAGTTGTTTTAGAAAAAAAACTTTTCTTATTAAAATGTTGTATACCCAAAACTTGATCAACAACCAAACCGACATATTGGTCATTATGGTGAATACATAATACTTTTTGAGTCGGTGAAAACTGGCTACTCTGTCCTGATACATATTGAGTCAAATCAGAAACTGATAATAACCTTCCCCGAATATTGGCCAACCCTAAAACCCATGATTGAGTATTAGGAACTGGCGTATATTTTGGAGGATAGATCACTTCGGATACCTCCCCCAGCGGGGCAACAAAATATTGCCCCATCATCTCAAAAGCAATGCCTGACCATCGGTTGACTTCATTTTCATTAGAAACGTAGTTTTTATTTCCCCGTTTCGCAATGCGAAGCAATTCGATAAATCCATTTGCTGCCATAGAGCTTATCCTGCGTTGAGGTGGTGCTTAATCACTTCAATCAACTGTTTTTCATCTACCGGTTTTGTAAGATAATCTGCGGCGCCCTGACGTTTACCCCAAACGCGGTCAGTGGCCTGATCTTTGGTACTTACAATCACAATCGGAATATGCTTGGTGGTTGCACCACGTGCAATTTGACGTGTTGCCTGGAAGCCATTCACGCCTGGCATGACCACATCCATCAATACCAGATCTGGCAACTCAGCCTGAGCCATGGTTACCCCATCTGCACCATTGGATGCTTCAATCACCTCAAAGCCATGTTTAGAAAGAATCTCTCTAAAACGGAATGTTTCTGTCGGTGAGTCATCTACGATTAAGATACGCGCCATGCCAATTCCCCTAAAAAATCAATTATTAAGCACTAATATGGTTACGGATTGCGTTAAGCAATTCATCTTTACTGAAAGGTTTAGTCAAGTATTCGTCCGAACCAACAACACGACCTTTGGCCTGATCAAATAAGCCATCTTTACTCGAAAGCATAATCACAGGAATATTCTGATAATTTTGAGAATTTTTAATCAATGCACAAGTTTGATAACCATCTAGACGAGGCATCATGATGTCTACAAATACGATATCCGGATTGGTTTCTGCGATTTTTGACAAAGCTTCAAAACCATCTACCGCAGTCACGACTTCATATCCTTCGCGCTGTAGAAGAGTTTCTGCTGTACGACGAATGGTCTTTGAGTCATCAATGACCATAACTTTTAGATTTTGGAATTTATCGTCCATTTTGACCCTTCCCATTTTAGAAACGATGCGCCATAAGGCTCATAGGATTATTTTATTACGATCGATAAACATTTTTAACACAAATCCACTTGTATTATCAATGAACATTTTCTACACAAGTGTGCATAAATGGCGGATTTTCATTAACCATTTCACATTTTTATTTTGTCATTGCTTTTTTTTTGACTGATGGTAGTTTTTAATTCGTGAATTTGAGTCTAATATAGCATTATTATTACTTTAAAATAAGTAATTTAGTCAACTTTCAATTGGGGAGCCAATGATGAGTCAGTTTTCAGAAAAACTTGCTTTCATTGATAAAAATAAAATGACTGGCCGATTCATATTTGCAGTGACACTTTTTCTTCAGGTCACCATTTCTTATGCCTCAACTAACCAGCCACCAAAAGCCACTTGGTACCGCTATTATGATAATAAAGGTGTGGCCAATATCAGCACTAACGTTACCCCCAACCATATCCGCTATGGATATGAGGCACTTGACCAGAATATGCAGGTCATTAAACGTGCACGTCCTTATAATGTCGATAAAGATATTAAACAGGCGCCGCAACGTGCCCAGCAGGCTCAGCGCATTGCAGAAGACCAGAAACTGAAACGTGCCTATACCAATAGCCATGTTGCTCTACAAAAAAAGAATGAAAGTCTGAGCCAACTTAAAAAACAGATTGCCTTTCAGCAAGAGCAGATGAAACAGTTGCAGCAAGACCGGGTTATGTTTTTACGCCAAGAACGTGAATATTTACGTAAAGGCAATAATCCCCCGGCATCTTTGAAAGCCAACCTTGAAAACAACCAGAAAAACCTGATTTCTCAAAAAGAAAATATTCAATCTTTACAAACTCGCTATCGAAATATGGAAGCGGAATACGACAGAATTATTGCCCGTTTAAAAGCACTTGAATAAACACAAATAACTTGTTGTTGCTTTAAACGACCACAAGTGAAAAGGATTAATATGCCATTTGCACAGCATTTTCATATTTCAAAGACCCCTTCTTCGCGCTCTGTATTGATGATGAGTGCACTTTGCTTAAGTCTTTTTCTAAGCGGCTGCAATAAAAATGAATCTACACCTCAAGCCGAAAGTCCCAAAACAATTGAACTGATTCCTCAGGATCTGGTGGCTGTAAAAACAGGTACTTCTATCCAGAAATCCGCATTTACCGGCACTATTCGCGCAGTCAACCAAAGCAGTATTCAAGCGCAGGTTTCTGCCACTGCCACCAGTGTTAATGCTCAGGTAGGTGACAATGTAGCTAAAGGTCAGGTACTGGTTCGCTTAAATAATCAGGACAATGCCGCACGTCTGGCTCAGGCCCGTGCTAATCTGGCATCTACCCAAGCACAGGCCAATCAGGCGCGTAACATGATGCAGCGCAAAAAGCGCCTGCTCGACCAAGGCTTTATTTCTAAAGTTGAATATGAGCAAAGCCAGGTTGACTATCAAGCCCAGGTTGAAAATGTCCGCGCACAGCAAGCCAATGTCGATATTGCCGTAAAAGCCGATCGTGATGGCATTATCACTAGCCCGATTAGTGGCGTGATCACCCAGCGTCAGGTTGAGCCCGGTCAAACCGTGGCGATCGGACAAACCCTGTTTGAAATCGTAAATCCAAACCAACTGGAAATTCAGGCTCGTGTCCCGAGTGAAATGCAGTCCAGTCTGCGTTTAGGCAGCAAAATTGAATATCAGATTCAGGGCAATCCAAATACGTATACCGCTACTATTAGCCGGGTATCTCCAATTGCCGATCAGGCCAGTCGCCAGATTGAATTCTTCGCCAGACCGAATGAAAGTATTCCCTCTTTAAGTATTGGCTCTTTTGTTGAAGGCAATATTCTGAGTTCTCAACAAGTTTCTGGTCAGATCATTCCCCTAGATACCATTCAGGATATCCAGAATAAACCTTATGTTTGGGTTATTCGTCAAAACAAAATTATTAAAGTGAATGTTCAGGTTCTGGAACAGCGCTATAACCAGAATACGGCAGTGATCCAGGGTCTGGAGACAGGTGATCAGGTCAGTCGCATTCCATTTACCGAGGCAGATCTCAACAAGCCAGTGACGCTGCGTTCCAACTAATCAGACAGGATCATTAATATGTGGTTTACCCGAATTAGTGTGAAGTATCCCGTCTTCACCATTATGATGATGTTCTGTTTGATGGTGCTTGGACTAGCTTCCTGGCAGCGCATGGGTGTAGAAGAATTTCCGGATGTCGACTTTCCCTTTGTGGTGATTTATACCAACTATCCAGGCGCTTCTCCAGAAACCGTTGAATCGGAAATTACCAAAAAACTTGAAGACCAGATCAATACTATTTCTGGTTTAAAACAGGTAATTTCACAATCCAGTGAAGGCCTGTCGATGATTACGGCCGAATTCAATCTGGAAGTTCCTTCTACCACGGCGGCACAGGATGTCCGTGACAAGATTGCCTCAGTCACCGCCGAATTCCGTGATGAAATTCAGGAACCAGTTGTCGAGCGTTATGATCCAACTGCCAATGCAATCATGTCGATCGTATTTGAGTCCGACAATATGGGATTAAAAGCACTGAGTTCCTATCTGGATCAGCGCATTGTTCCACAACTGAGGACTGTTCCGGGAGTAGGTACAGTTAACCTGCTCGGTGATGCACAGCGCCAGATTCGCATTCAGGTTGAACCACAGAAACTGCAAGCTTTTGGCATCGGCGTGGATAGCGTCATTAATACTTTGAAATCTGAAAATATCGAAGTTCCGGGCGGTACCTTAAAATCTGGTAATTCGGAACTAGTGATCGAGATCAATTCCAAAGTGCTGCATCCCCTTGCCTTTGGCGATCTGGTCATTGCCAATAAAAATGGTGCACCGATCTTTCTAAAACAGGTCGCAGAAATTGAAGATAGTCAGGCAGAACTTGAAACTGGTGCATTTCTGGATGGTAAAGCTGCAGTTGCAGTTGATATCCTGCGTAGCTCTGATTCTAATGTCATTGAAGTTGTAGACAGTACCTACAAAACCCTTGAAAACATCAAAGCCCAACTGCCACAAGGAACCACCTTAAAAGTTGTAGTGGATTCATCAAAAAGCATCCGTGGCACTATTGGTGATGTGGCGCGTACTATTATTGAAGGTGCGGTGCTTGCGGTTCTAATTGTTCTGTTATTTTTAGGTTCTTTCCGCTCAACGGTCATTACTGGCCTCACTCTGCCGATCGCTTTGCTCGGAACTTTGACCTTTATCTGGGCTTTTGGTTTCAGCATCAACATGATGACCTTATTGGCCCTGTCTTTAAGTATCGGTTTGCTGATTGATGATGCAATTGTAGTACGGGAAAATATCGTACGGCATACCGATATGGGTAAAGACCATGTCACTGCTGCGCTGGACGGTACCAAAGAAATTGGTCTTGCCGTTCTGGCAACAACCCTGACAATTGTCGCGGTATTCTTGCCTGTCGCCTTTATGGGTGGAATTATTGGGCGTTTCTTTTATCAGTTCGGTGTGACAGTAAGTACCGCCGTTCTGATTTCCATGTTTGTCAGTTTTACTCTAGATCCGATGCTATCTGCGCATTGGGCAGAAAAGAAGAAAGATCCAAATAAAAAGCCGGGACGAATTAAACGCTTTTTTAACTGGATTTCCGGCAAATTAGACAATTTAAGTCATGTCTATGAAAAGCTGTTGAAACTGGCTTTACGCTTTAGATTCATTACCATTGTGATTGCAGTGGCATCTTTGTTTGGCGCTTTAGCCCTGTCGAAACTGATTGGTACCGAGTTTGTGCCCGTACCAGATAAAGGTGAAATCCGGATCAAGTTTGAAACCCCAGTCGATGCTTCACTGGAATATTCACAAGCCAAACTACAACAGGTCGATAAAATCGTACGTCAGCATCCTGATGTACGTGCAACTTATGGCGTGATCAACGGTGTAACCGATCGTGGTAAAAACCATGTCAGCTTACGTGTCACTGTGACTCCGCGGACTGAACGCGAGAAAAGCTTGAATGATCTCAATAATGAATTCCGTCAACGTTTACAATCTGTGGGCGGCATTACCATTACCTCAGTCGCTTCCGCGGATGAAACCGTATCGGGTGGCCAAAAGCCGATTATGATTTCAATCAAAGGCCCTGATTTGAATGAACTACAGAAGATTTCCGATCGCTTTATGGTCGAGATGGCTAAAATTGATGGCATTGTCGATCTTGAATCCTCACTGAAAGAGCCAAAACCGACCTTAGGTGTACAGATCAATCGCGTTCTGGCCAGCGATCTTGGTTTATCAGTCAATCAAATTGCCAATGTGGTTCGCCCACTGATTGCCGGTGATGACGTCACCACGTGGCAGGATGAAAAAGGTGAAACCTATGATGTCAATTTGCGCCTGACCGAAGACCGGCGCACCTTGCCAAGTGATCTGCAAAATATGTATATCACTTCATCTAAAATGGATGGCAATAATCAGCCGATTTTGATCCCGCTTTCTAGCGTTGCTAATTTTGAAGAAAAAATGGGAGCTTCTCAGATTAATCGTCGAGATCTGGCGCGTGAGGTACTGGTTGAAGCAAATACCTCTGGACGCCCTGCAGGTGACATCGGTACCGATATCAGCAGACTTCAGGATAGTTTCGACATGCCGCCGGGTTATAGTTTTGATACCCAAGGTGCCAATGCTGATATGGCAGAATCCGCTGGTTATGCGCTGACTGCGATTACCCTGTCAATTGTATTCATTTATATCGTACTCGGCTCCCAGTTCAACAGCTTTATTCACCCTGCTGCCATTATGGCTTCATTACCCTTGTCATTAATTGGTGTATTCCTGGCGCTATTCCTGTTTAATTCGACCATGAATCTGTTTTCAATTATCGGTATTATTATGCTGATGGGCCTGGTGACCAAAAATGCGATTCTGCTTATCGACTTCATCAAGAAAGCCATGGATCGGGGTGAAGCCCGTTATGATGCGATTCTGAATGCCGGCAAAACCCGTTTACGTCCAATTTTGATGACCACTAGTGCCATGGTCATGGGAATGGTGCCGCTCGCTCTGGGCTTAGGTGAAGGTGGTGAACAAAGTGCGCCTATGGCACATGCCGTGATCGGTGGAGTGATTACTTCTACCCTGCTGACCTTGGTGGTTGTTCCAGTGATTTTCACTTACTTGGATGACCTTAAGAATTTTATGCTGCGCCAAGCCCGTAAAATCATGGCATAATTTAAACCATCACAATGAGGTGACATTCAAGAATGTTCACCTCATTTTTTATTGTATAATCTCTGCTTTAACGCTTAATTTTTTTAGGACAGTTTCCATGCGCGCGAGTCGCTTTTTATTTGCAACGTTGAGAGAAACCCCGAACGATGCTGAAGTTATTTCACATCAGCTAATGCTTCGTGCTGGTATGATTCGTAAGTTGGCTTCAGGTTTGTACACCTGGCTGCCGATGGGCGTTCGCGTATTAAATAAAGTTGCAGCGATCGTTCGCGAAGAGATGAATAATGCAGGCTCACTTGAAGTCTTGATGCCTGTGACCCAACCAGCTTCTCTTTGGGAAGAATCTGGTCGTTATGTGCAATACGGTCCTGAACTATTACGTTTTAAAGATCGTCATACCAATGACTTTGTGCTTGGCCCAACACATGAAGAAGTGATCACTGATCTGGCACGTAATGAGCTAAAAAGTTACAAACAACTGCCTGCAAACTTCTACCAGGTTCAAACCAAGTTCCGTGACGAAATTCGTCCTCGTTTTGGCGTAATGCGCTCACGTGAATTCATCATGAAAGATGCCTATTCTTTCCATGCGGATCAGGAATCTCTGCAAGAAACTTACGACAAAATGTACGAAGCGTACTGCAAGATCTTTACCCGTTTAGGTCTGGATTTCCGTCCAGTACAAGCGGATACCGGTTCAATCGGTGGTTCAGGTTCACACGAATTCCACGTCTTGGCTTCAAGTGGTGAAGATGATATCGCCTTCTCAACTGAATCTGATTATGCGGCTAACATCGAAATGGCTGAAGCGATTCTGGTGGGCGAACGTGCTGCTCCGGCTCAAGAATTGAAAGTGGTTGATACCCCAAATCAGAAAACCATTGCTGATGTATCAAATTTCCTTGGTACTGATCCTGCGCATTCAGTAAAGGCATTACTGGTTCAAGGCGTTGCAGCTGAAGAAGGTAAAGCAGCTCCTGTCGTTGCCCTGTTCCTTCGTGGTGACCATGAACTGAATGAAATTAAAGCCGAAAAGCATCCAAAAATTGCTGCGCCTTTGGCTTTTGCTACTGAAGCTCAACTTGCTGAACTAGGTTTGACTGCTGGTTTTGTAGGTCCGCAAGGTTTAGTAGAAAAAGGCCTAACAGTAATCGTTGACCGTGCTGCTTCTGTACTGTCTGACTTTGTTGCAGGTGCAAACGAAGCAGACAAGCACTCAACTGGCGTGAACTGGGAACGTGATGCGCAGTTTAGCGAAGTTTATGACCTGCGTAATGTGGTTGAAGGCGATCCTTCTCCAGATGGTAAAGGTACACTTCAAATCAAACGTGGTATCGAAGTAGGTCATATCTTCCAGTTAGGCAAAAAATACTCTGAAGCTTTAGGCTGTAAAGTCTTAGGTGAAGATGGCAAACCATTCACTGTAACGATGGGTTGTTATGGTATCGGTGTGACACGTGTCGTAGCATCTGCAATTGAACAGAATTACGATGAAAAAGGCATCATCTGGCCGGCTGCGATCGCTCCATTTGAAGTGGCAATTGTGCCAATGAATGCGCATAAATCACCTCGCACTTTAGAAGCAGCTGAAAGCTTATATGCAGAACTGCAAGCTGCTGGTTTTGACGTATTGCTTGATGACCGTAACGAGCGTCCAGGTGTGAAATTCTCTGATCTTGAATTGACTGGTATTCCACATCGCATTGTGATTGGTGAAAAAGGTCTGGATGCAGGTACTTTTGAATATAAAGGTCGCCGTGATGCAGAATCAGTAAATCTTTCAAAAGAAGAACTACTAGCAAAAATTGCGAAATAATTTTTTTCTGAATCAATAAAAAATCCCGCCTAGAGCGGGATTTTTTATGTTTCTAACTTAGCAGAACTTATGCCCGCCAAAGCAGTTTGAGGTCACATTCTGGTTTTGTAGCAGCTTGTCCATTAAGGTTAAAGTTGCAGGAGTACCATCTACATAATTAGTAAATTTACCCACATCAATATTCAATTTACGCACCACCGCGACATTCGCCAGAGACCCTAAAGCCTCGCCCACACTGACATCAATCAAGTTTTCAGGACGTAAAAGAAATTCAGAAATAGCAGTTGCTACCTGAGGTAACACGAATGAAATATCAACTTCATCTGTAGTTTTTAATACACCCAGTTGAATCGGGTCTTTAAAAGATAGCCACCAACCTGGTTTGGCAATATCAGCCGCGTCCGCACCTTGCCAATGCACATTCTGACTCTGTAAAGACAAATAACCGCCTGTACCATTTAATGGAATATTATGGATCATATTTAGAGCCTGAACAAAGGTGATGTCCATATTCAGGTTATCCAGACTTGAACCAGCACCCATTTGAAAGAAAGAATGTGTTCCTAAATTAAGAAATCCAATTAATGGATCAAACTCTACATACAGCTTATCTTTTGAAAAATCTGGTGTACCAATCACATCACTTGGCAAAGTTGAACCCGTTAAAGCCTTTGCTAATGGAATCGAAGCAATAGTAGAACGGATATTACTTACAGTCGCTGACTTTAAGCGTTGCCCAGTCACGACAGTTTCTGGCATAGTAAAGTCTACCCGCATGGAAGGCACTGTAATCCCGGTATGGCCATCAGCACCTGGCTTACTGGTAAAAGTACGTGTTTGTCCTAAAGCCTTTAGATTCCCTGAGATTTTTTCATCATTTGCAATACCAAAGGTTCCCGCTTTTGTAACAGACTCACCAGTGGTTTGCGCCATTTTCATATAACCACTAAAACTTTTGAGGCCATCATTTGGATTTTCGACGTTGTCAGTCCCCATGGTTAAGAGTCCGACAATTTTATCTGCACCTAGACGGAAACCGACCACTTCCCGGGTAGAGGCACTTCCGCCATTTTTAATTGCAAACTCAACAAAGGGATTACTCACACTGGCGCTGGTATTAGCACGGTCACCTGAAAAGACAGGGTTACCTTTATCATCAAGAGAGGTATTTAAGCCACTCAAAGCCAGGTTAGAAATATCAATATCACAACCATTAGTATTCCCAATACTGTTATTCGTTCCACCACAACCAAGCTGCAAAGTTTTGATATTAATATTCAATTCCATTAAAGCTTCAATACTTAGCTTATGGAAGTTAATTCCTTGTGATGAATCATAAGCATTTTCCAAATTTAATAAGGCCTGTGCATCAACTGCCGATAAAGCCTCATCGTCTAAGGCTGTCATTGCCATCGCCTGTTGAGTAAGGCCCATTAAAGTGACAATCAAGCTATTCAATATTATTTTTTTCATGAAATCATCCCTTATTTCAGCGCGGTGTAATGCCTAGCGTACTGCGCATGGTTCCGCCTGTGAGTGCAATTGTTGCTATATTCTGCATATTGCCATTTGTGGTCATGGCCATGTTGGTTCTAAACGGTTCGATAATCTTCTGATCTTTATTAAATTTAATTTGATTATCTAAAGTAACAGTATCTTCACTCACGCCTATTTTGGTGATTAATCCTAAATTCCCTTCCATACGATTAAAGTTAATCGCAGAAGTATGAACTGCACCTGTGCTATCTACATCTTCATTAATCAGACTAAAATAACTACCAAGATTATTAACATCACCTTTTTCTGTAGAAGTTAATGTTCGGAACTTAAAGTTTGCATCCAGCGATAAATAATTTTCGCCTGCTACATCCAGTCCCGGAATAATCATTAACTCACCACTACCATCAAGCATCATGGCAATTGTTGTTAATACATCATCGCGTTTAGAAAAGTTGTCATCAGGAACAAACTGATCACATTTATTGCCTGATACACAGTTATATTTAGATCCCGGTAATTGGCCAATTGCCACTTCAGCTTTAGCTGCGATCAGCAATTTATCAGCTTTTACATAGATGCCTTCATCTTCATAACCAATCACCCCTTTGGATTCAATAAAGGCATCAATATTTCGAAGGCCAGCATAATAGTTTCGCGCATGGCCATTCTCTACACCACCATCAATTAAAAGAATTGAAGTTGTACTTGGTGCTCCAGTTTTGGCATCCTTTCCATAACCTTCAGTTGATGCCATCACGTTATAGGCAATACCATTCTTGTCACCGTCATATTTTGTACCCGACAAAGCAACATTGGCATTCAGGTTGTAAATTGGAATACCAATTCCCCAAGAACCACTATTCCCGGAAATAATACCAGTATCATTAGAAATAAAATTTGCTTTGGCTGCAATCGACTGGAAATCCATACCCCGTATGGCGATTAGTGCAAAATCCTGATTAGCAGACGTACTGCTTAAAGTTTGCTGCAAAATCGGATTACTTTGTCTAAGTGTTGACTTAATATTGTCATTAACTAAAAATTCTAGGCTCTGCGCCTGAATTGTATTGATATAAATATCGCCAAAATCGATATATGCATTATTTTTTCCAGTTAATGAACGTAATTCATTAAACTGAACTGCATAGCTTCCTTTACCCGTATGACCAATTTCCAAAGTCGTTGGTTTTAAACCCTGTGCTGCTGCCACTTCCTGATTGGTAAAATCAGCTGATAAACCAAGATGCAAGCCGCCTTCACCTGCGTTATAGCTTGAAACACTGCGATCTTGTCGCGTCAGCACACCACCAACTTTATTACTTATATCAAAAGAGTTCAGTTTTGACTGATCGGCCCCTAACGACAAACGTGCATTGCTCACTGCACCTGAAATACCATAGCGCATGATATTTTTTAAATCGCCATCCCCATTCTGATAGCGCAAATCAAAGTTCAATCCAGCTGTTTGCGCACCTGTAGTTCCTACAGCAACTGGTTTTAAATTAATTAAATGATCTTGCGTACCACTTTTACTGGCGAGTACGATGCCTTGTGTCGGGTCTATATACATATAGCCCGTACCAGCAAAGTTAAAATTAAAGTTATCTAGAACTAAGCTATTTGTACCTAAAGTATGTTTAATTGTGGCATCTTGCAAATTGAAATCGATAGTAGCTGTTTCATTCTTATTGAATAAACCTGCTGTCGTATGAAGCACCATTTTAAATGGACTATCAATCACAAGACCTAGTTTGCCCAAATTTTGATTGTTTTCGACACAGCTTGTTCCAGCACACTCCTTACTCACAAGTTTAAAATCTGCATTAGCACTAAAAGGAGCTACGCTTGCTTCTAAACGGATCCCTGCACCAGCATCGGTCGCACCGACATCAAACTTAAGCTGGCTTAAAATCGCATTTTGATCTTTGCCTAAGATTTTTACTTTATGCAATCCCAGTCCCATCTTGGTATTTACATCAGCATTCGGGTCATACCAATTGAGCTGTTCAACTTCTACTTTTGATACCTCGTGTGTAATCGTAATACCGTCTTGACCAGTGATATGTCCCAATTCTTGTTCTTCAATCAGCTCTAGTGCATAACTATGCTGTGCCAAACAGACACATGCCGTTAATAATTTAATTTGCGATTTTATTTTTTTCATTCTTTCATCCCTATGCTGCATCCATGCAGTTAGCAACGGCTTTGTGCACTCCCAGATGAGCAGTTAAAGCCAAATATTTTTAAGTTTCCTGACATGTGCATGTTGCCGTGCATATTGAGCCCCATAAATCCTTTCTCACGCCCGCGGTCAAACTCTGGAACGTCTGCTAGGGCAGTGGTATACGCGCCATCCTCTTTATAAACACGATTGGTGAAGGTCGTATACTTTTCTGAATTGGCATAGCCTTCCTTATCGCCCTCACCGGTTCCGGTTTCAATAGCCAAAGTATTAAAACCCAAATTTCTGATTTTTAAAGGTTTATCATCATAAAAAGTGATTTTCATGGCAGTTTGAGGATCACCTGCCGCATTAGTAATCGTGGTGCCATCGATAGAAAACTTATCAATTTGCAGGGTGCCTTGTATGCCTTTAAATACCAGCCATTTTTTATTGCCTTGAGCATCAACATGATTGTTCGGAGAAATAGCCAAGCGACAAAACAAGGTGTTAATTCCACAATCTGTTGTTGGCTTGTAATACACCTCTAACTTATTAGCGACCGTTTCAGAAATTTGAGATTTCGTTAAATCAGTAGCGTATTGATGGTTGAGTGACAAGGTCCAGCTTAAATCTGCTCCACCTTGACCCGTTTCCGCTGTCATTTGCTGCGGATCAAGACTGACCAAGCCGGCTTGTGTCGCAAAAGAAATCCCAAGAACTGTAGCAAGCATTAACTTTTTCAACATTGCCCTATTCCTTTATAGACCTGTAGTTTTTATTTTTAGATGTTGAATCAACACACCATCAATCACTGCTGAACCAAAATTCCTCATTGAGTTATCAGTAGCCCCCCTAAATACCACACCAGTAGCATTATTATCATCTTTTGCCTTCAGCATATTGGTATTGGCAATACGTTCAACAGAACCAATGGCGATACTACTGTGAGTTGCATCGCGTCCTTGATACAAGGCAATGCTATCTGAAGCTTGAGCTTTAATTTCAGTACCACACGTATATACATTACATGTAGAGCCTAAAAGTGCTTCTGATCCTAAAAAACCACCTTTTCCATCTGGATAACGCTGATAAATCCGGTTGTAAATATCTGGAATTTTAGGAATACGTGTCACTTCCAAAATAATATTATTTCCTTCCGAACCCACAACAAAAGGCTGATACATACTTCCTAGTACCAAATTGATATTCGGGCTATATAAATACAATCCCTCGGTATCATGAAATATAGGAGCTGCAGAGCCATTTAAAGCAGGAGTCGGACCATCTCCATCAAGATTATTCTCTTTTGCTGCACTACTAATACGAATCCCTTTACTGTTCAAATTGTTTGAATCACTGGTCAAAGTAGAGGGATCATCATTAGTATTGAGTCGGATCAGACTCGCCAAGCCCAAGGTTTGACTATACGCAAGATCAGGCGATGTAAGGGTTTGAAATAATCGGACTTGTGAACCATTCATGCTCAAACCATTAGCAATAAACTGTGCACGGAAACGTTCAGAAATATCTAAGCCTGAAGTAGGTGCTCCGGTAGCATAATCTACGGTATTACTTGAATTCAAAGAACGTGAGAAAATATCAGTCCAGAAACCAAGCTTAATATTATTATCTGCTTCATTTGCAACAACTGTTGCAAGAGGTGCTTCCAAAGCTAGATAGCCCACTTCTTTTCCAGTATCCGTAAACTGTTTTACTGTTTCGGCTCCGGCATGAAATAACCAAGGATTGCTGGCTGTTCCCCAATTAAATCCCTGATTGCTATAACGTGTACTTAATGAGTCATCACTTTTAGAAAGAGCCAGACCGTAAATAAAGACGTCAGCTTTAGTACGTAAAGACCCAACCGTTGCAGTTAAAGCAGCACTTTTTGCAGTTTTTTCTGCATTTTCTACAACAGTTAAATGCGCTTTATCGCTTTCAGTTTTTGCATACTGTGACGCATTTGTGGCTGCTTCATCCTCTAATCTTGCATTAATTGTATCTGTTAATAACTTATCAACTTCTTCTTTTATTGCATTCTTACGACCATATTTTTTATACTCTTCTGATTTTAAATAGACATTTTTATAAAAATTAGAATTTATAAATTCTGATGTAAGTGTAGTATTGGTACTTTTCTCTCCGAATAGAATTTCAATCATTTCATAGGTATTTTTAATTGCTTGTGCTAATGATTTTTCTTCATTACCTCGTGTGCCACTCGTATTGTCATCTGTTCCATCATCAATAACGCTCCAAGGCCACGTAACACCATCTTTATAATCTGCTTTACGTTGTGTCAAATATGATTGCATTAAAGAAGAATTAAATAAATTCTCAACGGTCTTCGTACGATATGGTGTAGTTAAATCCCTATCAACTACAGTTTTTATAGCTTCTTTTTTAGTGGGATCATTAATATAAAATGTATAACGCTCTTCATATTTTTCCCCGTAAACATGATTGTATAACCGCCCCCTTTCATTGAGGTATTCCCTGTCGTAGGTACTCTGATATACTTTACTATATAGATTCGCTCCGAGCTTATTGTAGTTTTCACCTGTCGGAATAATACGAATAAAGCCAGTGTCTGCCTGACCTGGATTGGCAATACCTCGTGCATAGCTTGAACCACTGGAAGCATCATTCGGTGCCTGAAAAACCATTTTAAAGTCATCAAGTACCAGGGCAACACCTTCACCGGTAGTATCAGAAAGAGAAGAATCAGTTAATTCCTGCATTGCATGTGCAGATGGCAATAATCCTAAACCGATCATCATTGCCAAAAAGCTTTTACGAAATTGAAATTTAGCTTTTATTTGAGCCATCTCGACCTATCCTTCTTATCTGATGCTCCGCATCTTTATCCTTCAGCTTCCCAGCCTTCAATTTTTGATTTTTATGATGCTTAGCACATCTTTTTTATATATTCATTCTTCATTATGCTTATTTTTAGCAGGATTACCAAAGCCAAAAGACCAAAAACCCCGAGTTTCCGATGAATGAAACAGCAAAAAAAATAAGCGAGGCATTAGCCTCGCTTATTCAATGCTTTAAAACTATTAAGCTTTAGGCAAAGTAACGCCTGTCTGCCCTTGGTATTTACCACCACGATCTTTATAGGAGGTTTCACAAACTTCGTCTGATTCGAAGAACAGCATTTGAGCCACACCCTCACCCGCATAAATACGTGCAGGCAGGTTAGTTGTATTTGAAAACTCCAGCGTGACATGACCTTCCCACTCAGGTTCAAGTGGAGTCACATTCACGATAATGCCGCAACGTGCATAAGTCGATTTACCCAAGCAAACGGTCAGTACATTTCGTGGAATACGGAAGTATTCTACTGTACGCGCTAAAGCAAATGAGTTGGGTGGAATGATACAAACATCCGATTCAATATCGATAAAGCTTTTTTCGTCAAAGTTTTTCGGATCGACAATTGCAGAGTGAACATTGGTGAATACTTTAAACTCACGCGCACATCGCACGTCATAGCCATAGCTTGAAACACCATAAGAAATCAGCTTTTGACCATTTTCATCCAGACGAATCTGGTTTTCTGCATACGGTTCAATCATGCCGTGTTTTTCGCTCATTTCGCGAATCCAACGATCAGACTTAATTGCCATTGATATAATCCAAAAATCTTAAAAATAAGTAATTGCGACGTACTTTAACTGAAATTGGCACTAATGAAAATAAGCGAAATTCTGACAGCTAAATTTCAGGAAATTTAGCTGCTTTTTCAGGTTTAAAGACTGAGGAGTGCTGAATAGGATAAAGGTACAGAAAAGCTCATTAAAATAATGGAAGCGGTCTTTTGTAAGTTCTTTTGATTCAGCCAGCGATTGTTTTTTCTGGCCAATAAGCTACCTAAAAAGGTCCAGAAAAATGCGATAGGAATAAGTAATGCCAAGAATGCCAGCATATAAGTCACATAATATTGACTGCTTTTCCACACAATGACCGGGAAAATAGCCGAAGCAAATAATAATGCCTTAGGATTCAGCAAAGTCGCCAAAAATAGTTCCCGTGCCCGAATCGAAATACATTGAAAATTTTCACCAAGTTCTGCGGTACGCCATAATTTTAAAGCTAAAAATAGAATATAAGCAGCACTACAGAGTTTGAGAATATGAGGTAATTCCGGTAAATAGACCGAGATTTTACCAATCAAAAAGCCCCAGAATGTAATTGCGATGAGATAGCCGAAAGCTTCTGCAGGAATAAGGCGAAAAGTTTTTCTAAATCCAACTTGAATACCTGACGATGCCAATAAAGTATTGGTTGGGCCCGGTGTTAATAGAATGGCTGCCACTAAACCAATAAATAACCATGAAATCATAGTTTGACCTCGCTCTTAGGTATTAAGCATAAAATAATCCGGTCAAATCTGCAAAAAAATAATTGTAAGAGAACATATTAAAAAAAATTATATTTTATTTTTTTATTTATTTTCATATAATTATATAAAAATAAAAGAAAATTTTATTTCAGTCAATTTTGTCAATTTATAAAGCTATTAGCTCATCATAAAATTGCTATAAAAGTAGAAGTTTCAATAGAGTATTCGGACTTAAAATTCCTGAAATACTAGTCTCTATACCATGAAAGAAAAATTATCCAAAACTTTGAAATCATTATTTCTAGTAATCTTTGATTGAATTTTAACTAACTAAAAATCCCTGCTCTTGCATATGAACTTTGCACACTTCTATAGAAAGATTTAGTGATGGGAGCAACTTTTACCTAACTCCTAATGATTAAATTTCCACTCTCCATTTAAGATATCTATCTTGCTCAATTTGTTCAACATATTGATAAAGCAAAATTTCGAAAAAAATGTTATTAAAGGTATTCAGACAAAATAATTGCTGTTAAATTGTACAAGGACAACAATTGATAATTCACATTTTTTAACATCCAGACGGTTTAGTATATTGTTGTTTTAATTATATTTTAAGAACTACAGAATAATATCAGGAGTCATATATGAATAAATGGATCAAACTTTCAGTCATGAGCTTAGCGTTATCAGGCGTAGTTGCCTGCTCGAATGATAATGCACAAAATAAATCAGATAATCAGGCTGCATCTGGCGAGAGCGTAGCTGCAGATAAACTGCAAACCCGATTTGTCAATATTGCGACAGGCGGTGCCTCAGGCCCTTATAATGTCATCGGAACAGGATTGGCTGAAATCTATAACAAGACCTACGGCGTAAGTTCCAAAACCCAGACCACAGGGGCTTCTGTCGAAAATCTAAATTTATTAAAACAGAACAAAGTTGAAATGGCCTTTGTCATGAGCGACAGCTTAACTGAAGCAATTAATGGTCAAGGCAGTTTTAGTTCTAAAATTGACAACGTGCAGCAGATCGCTGCGCTTTATCCAAACTATGTACAGATTGTCACTTCAAAACGTTCTGGTATCAAAAATATTGAAGATCTCAAAGGCAAACGTATTGCAGTGGGCGCCCAGAATTCAGGTGTAGAAGTGAATGCCCGTACTCTATTGAACGGTTTTGGTATCACTTATAAGGATGTCAAAGTAGATTACTTAGGTTATGCCGAAGCAGCTGATGCCTTGAAAGGCGGTAAACTGGATGCAGCCTTCCTGACCAGTGGTCTTCCAAACTCTTCACTGATGGAGCTGCAACAGGGCTTTGATCTACAACTGGTGAGTATTAATCCAGATAAAGTGAAAGCGATTGCCAAAGATCAGGCGTATTTCCTGCCAATGACCATTCCTAAAGGGACCTATGGCAATGCTGAAGATATTCCTACAGCTGCGATCATGAATGCGCTGGTGGTTCGCTCAGATTTGTCTACCGATGATGTATATAAGCTAACCAAGACGTTCTTCTCCAGCTTGGATCAACTCGCCAATTCACATCAGGCTGCTAAAGAAATCACTTTAGAAGGTGCACAAAAAGGTCTGGTTGCTCAACTGCATCCGGGCGCGCAAAAATTCTATGATGAGAATAAAGCGAACTGATGAAATGGATACAAGGTGCAGCGATTGCTGCACTTTTTAGTTTGGCTGCCTTTTTTATTAGCTGTGTTTGGATAACATTTCCGTATATTTTTGTGGAAGTGAAAGAGCAAAATTTTCAATGCAAAATTGACCAGAAATCTTTTCAGCTGAGCTGGATGCATTCGGTAGAAAGAACACAGTGGAAAGAACGTTATCTTCTAGACAAGGACCATTTCATTCTGACAGATACTCAGTTCATTTCATTTGGTGCAGGTACACCTGATCAAGGTACTATTACTCGACAGGATGATGGCAATATCCATATGCAAATCAACCGGAAGATGAAAGAAATCAATTGGGTGATTTCACGCAGAATGCAGGGAAAAATTGAGAGTGCTGATCGGGTCTGGAATATCTATCAGGATTTTCCCGACTATAGCACGGTACAACTTTCTATAAAAAAAGACAGCCTATGGAAAAAAAGAGGTTTAAATGATTGCCTATGAATCCACAAGAAACAAGAAATGTGACCGAAGCACTGGATGACCAACAGCAACAAGAATTATTAGAAAAATTTGACCGTGAATCTGTCACTCGCAACCCGAATAACAAATCGGTTCGCTGGTTTATTGCTGCTCTGGCAATATCCTATTCTTTATTTCATCTTTATATTACTTTTAATCCCTTACCCGAACTGATCCAGCGTGCGGCGCATGTATCCATTGGTCTGGCGCTGATTTTCTTGTTATATCCAGCACGTCAAGCAAGTAGCCGACAAAAAGTCGCATGGACAGACTGGATTTGGGTGATCGCCTCTTTTGCTTCTTTCTTTTATTTATTTAAAGAGTATCAAGCGATTATGACCACTCGGGGAGGCATTCCCAATACGCTGGACATTGTCTTCTCGATTATGACAGTAGTATTGGTGGTTGAGGCTGCTCGAAGGGTAATGGGCTGGATGTTGCCGATCTTAGGACTGATTTTCTTAAGCTATCCATTTGTCAGTCATTTTGAATGGATGCCGGATCGCTTGCTCACTCGCCCCTATACATTCAGTGATATTTTCGGACAAATGTATCTGAAGACTGAAGGTTTATATTCTTCAGCCATTGGTGCTTCAGTCACCTTTATTTTCCTGTTTATCCTGTTTGGTGCCTTTCTGGCGAAATCAGGAATGGGAAAATTATTTAATGATCTCGCCATGGCACTTGCGGGACATAAGCAAGGTGGACCAGCCAAGGTCGCGGTGATTTCCAGCGGTTTTATGGGCAGTATCAACGGGACGGCGGTTGCCAATGTCGTAGGAACAGGTTCATTTACCATTCCTTTAATGAAGAAAATTGGCTATCACAAAAACTTTGCCGGTGCAGTGGAAGCCAGTGCTTCTGTCGGCGGGCAGATCTTGCCGCCAGTAATGGGTGCCAGTGCCTTCATCATGGCAGAAACCACGGGTGTCAGTTATGGCACGATTGCCTTAGCTGCGGTATTACCTGCCCTGCTGTATTATCTCGGTGTGATGGCACAAGTCCATTTCAGAGCTGGCCGAGATCACCTGAAAGGCGTTCCCAAAGCTGACCTACCACGAGTCAAAGAAGTCCTGAAAGAACGAGGACATTTATTATTTCCAATCGTTGCTTTGGTATTCTTTTTATTCCAGTCGATTCCAGTGAGTTATGCCGCTGTTTATACAATTTTGTTGACCATTGTGGTGGCAGCATTCAGAAAATCCACCCGTATGGGACCTAAGGAAATTCTGGAGGCTTTAGCTGATGGCGCCAAGCAGTCACTTTCCGTGATGGCGGCCTGTGCGGTCGTGGGTATCATTATTGGTGTGGTGAGTTTGACTAGCTTTGGTTCTGTCATGACTTCTTCAATCATGAGTATTGGTGCTGGCAGTCTGTTCCTCACCCTGTTCTTCACCATGATTGCATCGATGATTCTGGGCATGGGTCTACCATCGATTCCAGCCTATATCATTACCGCGACGATGGCAGCACCTGCTTTGGCCAACTTTGATATTCCAATCCTAGTCGCGCATATGTTCGTATTCTATTTTGGCCTGTTTGCCAATATTACCCCACCCGTCGCTTTGGCCGCCTTTGCCGGTGCCGGGATTGCCGGGGGTGACCCAATGCGGACTGGATTCCTGGCACTACGCCTATCTCTGGCTGGCTTTATTGTGCCATTCCTGTTTGTCTATAACCCGGCGATGCTAATGATTGATACGACTGATATTGCAGTCAATGCCAAAGAATTTGCTTTACCGGCATGGAATGTCATTTTAAGCATTACCGTGACGTCCATTGTCGGTATTCTGGCACTTGGCGCTGCAGTAGAAGGTTATTTTAAAACAGCTCTGAGCTGGTTCTGGCGCATCTTCCTGGGGGTGGGCGCACTCATGATGATTGTGCCTGAGACCATGACCGATATTATCGGCACCATCATGGTAATTATTGCGATTGGCTTTAATATCATTCAGGCAAGAAAAGAAAATACAGCTACGACTAAAACCTCATAAAAAAAAGAGAGCTTAAGCCACTGCTGTCCCATAGTTTGCTTTAAATAAAAAAACCTGAGTCCTAACAGTTAAAATATGAGTGCAAACAAACACTTTAACGACCAGGATTCAGGTTTTGTCACATCAGAATACCGTATTTCATGAGCTAATTAAACCTGTTGTGCGACAGGATTTTGAACAACTTGCTAAAGTACACCATGTTGGACAGAAATTTAGAGCGGCTTCCCGGTGGGATCAGTTTATTGCCATATTGATGTCTCAATTCTC
>NZ_VPEG01000145.1:0-1530 GCF_013417275.1 Acinetobacter sp. YH16038
AGGAAAAAATAACTTCACTATAAGGAAATCATGAGAAAAAAGATCATCTACCTAGCGGGAGCTATGACCATAGTTTTACTAGTAGCGGTGATTAAACATGAAAATAAAGTAAAGAGGGATGAGCAATTGAGATATTTAGATTCCATGGTATCTAAACAACCTTAATAAAATTGCGTTTATGTTTAGAAATATCAGCTCATATGAAAGCCATTATTTAACATAAAATCTCTTATGCGAAGTCGAAAAAGCGAGGTTCCACAGTCCTCGCTACATATAATCTCTATTATATTAAGTAGATGATAAATCAAGATACTTGTTTTATAAATTCAGTTTTATTCCTTGGCGAAACCATGATTGATTTATGGATACCATCTTTTTTATATTCAATTTTTATTCTATCTAAAGATAAAGCTGGAGCTGATAAAGAGTCTGATGTTTCCTCGATCTTTTCAATGCTATTCAATGGAATTTCCCACTTTAAGAAGATACTGTGTATCTTTAATATCTCACCGTCTACAACATAGTATGTTGTTGGAATGGGTAACCAAACCACTAGAGCTAAAGAACTTAAAAGGACGGAAAAAATTATATTTGCATGTAAATTTTGGCTATCAAAATGACTATAGACTAAGGTTAAAAGCAGTAAAGAACTTCCTGTCAAAACTATAATCACCCACCAATCTATTTTTGATTTATATTTTTGCATTATTGAATTTCTCTAAAATTAACATAATACACCTTATACGAAAGCCCCTATAAGTAGGCCCTAATTAGATTCTTTTAGCTCACAAGACTAGGCTTAAAAAAATAATCTAAGTAATTGATCTAAATAAATAAAATGGGATAGTAATGAATTTTAGGCTAGACGCTTAAAAAAATAGAATCTAAAATTCATTACTAATCACCTAAAGCGTTGATTTACAATAATTATATTGTTTTTTCTTAAAAACCTAAAATTCATTACTAATCGTATAAATTGTTGATTTATAATTAATATCTTGTTTTTTAGTTTCTAAAAAAATCTAAAAGTCGAATTATCTTTTACAATATAAGGGAAAATTCTGCATTCAGCTTGGCAGTTGCAATATCAGCTTCTGTCACATTCAGGAATTAAAGATCAAATAATTCGGTTAAGTCCCTATCAGAAGTATTTCCATGAAAAAATTCAGTACAAGTGAGCATCTCAAAAAAATGGATCGCAAGGATTGGGCAACAGCTCAATCGATTACGACCTTCGGCATGAGTCCTGAAGAAAAAAAGGCTCATGAAAAAAGATCCTGGGAACGCTTTGACCGGATTCAGTCCGGAGAAACCACAATTAAAGATGAAGAAGCAGTATTGCTCATGCAGTGGCGTGCCCTAAATAATCTGCTTAAAAGCCAGGACTAAAATCATTATCCTGATCATGATTTCTTATCTTGTCAGGGGTTACTGCCTTTTCTCTCATTTGCAAAGGCACACGTTCGATGACTTGCCGCTGCATGAATGCCAATTCTTCCTCAATAGAGGCTAACTGGATAAATGAATTCT
>NZ_VPEG01000146.1:0-1506 GCF_013417275.1 Acinetobacter sp. YH16038
GTTCAAATGGCGATTCAGCGTTTAATTGGTTTTGGGAAAAAAGAAGAGTTTAAGGAAATTTTGGCAATTTTAAGAAAGCAGAATCCTGATAGGATAAGGGTTCTGTGAAATTTGTCGTGTACAGAGTATAATATCCTGCCTTTTTTATATCTGTTTCTTCCGAAGGAGATGAGAGATGTCTGATTTCATTCAGTTAGAATATCTACAAGAAAAATTACAGCAACTTTTAGCGGAATCATTATTTGCAATCTATCTTTATGGTTCAGCTGTTGATGGTGGCTTAGGGCCAGAAAGTGACCTTGATGTTCTGGTCGTGGTTACTCAACCATTAACATCTGCTTTACGCGAGCAGCTTGCACAAGAATTACTAAAAATTTCACAGCCTGTTGGGGAATTACAAAGACCATTAGAAGTTACTATTTTATTAAAAGATGAGATTCAGTCTGGAAATTATCCTTTAAGTTATGAAATGCAGTTTGGTGAATGGCTACGTGAAGAACTTAAAGAAGGTGGAACATTAAGTTCGCAGAAAGACCCAGATATTAGTATATTGCTTAGAAAAGCGAGATCTCATCATACAGTTTTATTTGGTCCAGCTTTAGACCAATGGGCACCTGAAATTTCTGATCAAGAACTATGGCAAGCAATGTCTGATACTTATCCCGAAATTGTAGCTCATTGGGATGAGGATGCAGATGAAAGAAACCAGATTTTAGCTTTATGCCGGATCTATTTTAGTTTAGTCATGAAGGATATTGCTTCAAAAGGCAATGCAGCTCGATGGGTTATGCCTCAGCTTCCTCCTGAGCAGAAATTCGTATTGCAGCGGCTTATACAGGAATATAGAGGGGAAATCGGTAAACAAAATTGGCAAGAGGAACATTATGCTTTGCAGCCTATTGTTAATTTTCTGAGTTCAAAAATTGAAGAGCATTTTGAGCAGAAAAGAAATTTGATCACATAATAATTTTTTAGATTCTGGCTTTTCTTACCGACTTTACTAAACATACGGCTATATAAGAGTGCTTAAGCACTCTTTTTTTATTACTTAGTGTTTAAAGAAAATAATATTAATTTTAATATAGGGTTTGTTGACATTTACTGTTCATAATTAACCCTATAAAGGTAGCCATAAAAATATACATGCTAAAGCAACAGAACTTTGATAATTTCTTTTGAGCTTGTCATATCGAGTAGCTATTCCTCTAAATTGCTTTAATCTACAAAACATATTTTCAACTAAATGCCTGATTTTATATAAATACCAGTCCATATGGTCATTGTTCGATTGGCTATTTGTTTTCTTTGGTATATTCGCTTTAGTCCCTGTTTTCCTGATCTGTTCACGCAGTGGTTCTGAATCATAGCCTTTATCTGCACATACCACTTTTGTCTCTTTTAAATCTAATGTTGATATTAAATCAGGTGCAACTTTAACATCATGTGTGGTTCCATCGGTAATCATGAAATCAATAGGATTGCCATGTGCATCAACAATCAAATGTA
>NZ_VPEG01000147.1:0-1498 GCF_013417275.1 Acinetobacter sp. YH16038
AGATCAGACCGTGAATATTACGACCTAGAAATTACAGAAGAACATCAGCAGCTCTATGATCAATACGTTTCAGGGGAATTAAGCGACCAAGAATTTGAAGATGGTTTAAAGAGATTAATTCCACGATCTTAGTCACGACTAAACGCCAAAAAACAAAAATCGCTATGGCAGGATAGGCAATCGTTTAACGAATTTCAGTTTTGTATGACAAATCCCGAAGGGCGCACTTACCCATTTTTTCGTTTCACTCAAAAACGGACGTTGCGTAAGGGGTTCGACCCCTTAACCCCAAGAACGCCAAAAATGAAAAATTGGAAATTTTCCCTTTTTGGCGTTTCGCACCCATTGGATTTTTTCCAATGGTAAAGTGCGCCCTTCATGTTATTTCGGGAAAAGCCGAACGAGTGTCTACGAGTGACGACCCCATCATAAAAATTCCAAAACCTTTCTTCCTTGATTACAAGCTCCCATAAAAATTCTAAGCGGGAAAAACCGAGCAAAGCGACGACCCGATTTTTGTTTCTCGAATGAGAAACGCGGAAGCGTGCATTACTGAAAAATCATCACGAATTGGCTAGGGGTGAAAAATCAAAAAAAAGGCATCTGAAAAGGGGGCAAAAATGGGGATTTTTGGGGTGTTTTTCCTTGTATTTATTATTAAGGGATAACTTCGATATTAAAAATGTGGCTCTATGCCTTGTGTGGCGTGGCTTTTAGCATGGTTTGACAGATAGATAAAAAGCCCGTAAATTTTGAGGTGCGATCCAACAAAACTTAAACGAGCTTTTTAATGACTCAATCTTGCCATAATTCCGATCTTGGAATCAATTTTTTAACAGAAATTTCACCTCATGAAGTTTCTTGGGATGAACATCGCTCCGATGCTGAATCCGTTAAAATTCTCTATAACTACTCCGTTGAACTCTCAAAATATGCAGACCGAATTAACGGCTGTTCAGGTATTTTGAAATTTGGAGTTAATCCCGATCAGGGAAAATTGGTTCTCAAGCAAGCATTTTTTTGCCGTGTCCGTCATTGTCCTGTATGTCAGTGGCGCAGATCTCTACTCTGGAGGGCAGTTATGTTTCAGCAATTGCCAAATATTCAGGAACGCTTTCCTACCCATCGTTGGGTATTCCTAACTCTGACTGTGAAAAATCCGCCTGTTACCGAATTGCGTGACACTTTGAAGCACATGAATGATTCATGGAAGCGACTGATTGAAACTAAGCGATTTAAGTCAGGTGTAGCAGGTTTTTTAAGAACAACGGAAGTGACCAGGGGGAACGATGGAAAAATGATGGCACATCCGCATTTTCATGCCTTGCTGTTGGTTAAGCCTAGTTACTTCACGATTAATTATATAAAACAAGGCGATTGGGTCGAAATGTGGGCGAAAGCCTTGCGAGCTGACTACTTGCCATCGGTGAACGTGAAAGCCGTAAAAGCCACTTTAGACGAAAAAGGGCGCAAACAACTCGACAAGGCAATCTGTGAA
>NZ_VPEG01000148.1:0-1479 GCF_013417275.1 Acinetobacter sp. YH16038
GGCATCAATGCGCAGGGCACACAAAGAAGAATGAGAAATGCTTTAGGAAACTATATCCGATACAACCTTTCTAGGAACGCACACGATGATCAACCTTGGCAAGGTAATACCTTTTACTCTGTAGATAATCATAATATACCTGTATATGCAACGGTTCCAGCTCAACCCATCAGTAGTACTGGGCAATACTCTGACACGATTACAGTAACTCTAACTTATTGATTTTTATTTTAAAATTAATAGGTAACCGTCGCAGTTACTGTGTCACTATATTTCCCAGCAGGAACATTAGCATTGGGAACCTTACCCCAAATCTTAATATTTTGTGTTTCCCCTGTCCCCTGTTGTGACAAACGATTGTCTGCAATATTGCCCCATTCTTTGCTCATGGCAACATCTTGATAAAGCTGATAAGGAATTTGTATGGAAATATCATTGGCATGCTTCAAACGACCATCACTATTTAAAGCAATATTATAGGGAGTACCATTAGTACAATGAACATTTAAGCTCCCTGTCGCTTGAACATTCTGTGCATTACGAGTCACAGTCCCAAAATCAATATCCGAAGAGCCTCCTGCTCCAATCTCACAAATTTCTGTAACTTGCATTTTGACTTGAAACTGTGTGGATTGACGATCACTCATGGTATATGCGGAAACAGAGACTACAGCTAAAATTACAAAAGAATATTTAAAAATTTTCACTTGACTCATTTACCATAATTCCAACCTATTAACTCCATTAAATATTACATAGTTTTTTAAGAAATAATATATAGTTAATAGACTTCCGTCATAAATCAAAAAACGTACAATTTATTTGATCTTAAATTAATCAGCAAACTTATTTAATTCAAAGGATAATCCTTGGATGAAATTCAAAGATATTCAAAAATTATCAGACGTTAAGTTTCGTAGGCTTACCGGTGTTAGTTGGGCTACATTTAACCTGATGTTGGCCGAGCTAAATAAGCAGTTACCTCGTCATATTGGTAAAGGACGACCGCATAAATTACCGTTGGAAGATCGTTTGCTCTTATGTATAGGCTTTGTTGCATAAATATTTTGCAAAATACTTATTTTTAAGGAGTTTAAGAAAATTTTAATAAAAAATAAGTATAATAAAATCATAGTTTTAGGTATTTTTGCAACAAAGCCTCTTAGAAATAAAAGAGCATGATGTTTTAAGTATTTAACATAAAATCTCTTATGCGAAATTCCAAGAAGAGCACATCCAGTGCTCTTCTTATTTTTAGATAATAAATCGTTAAAAAAATGATCCATTCTCATTTTAGAACTGGGTGTTTTTTACTCAAAATACTATTTTTTTCCATAACCATAAAAGCCCCCCTTTGAAACATATATTTTTATTGATTATTTTTGTGCAAATTTCCTTGTAAACAGCTGTTTTATGGCAGGAATATAAATAAGAGTTCCTGCGATTTGCGTGCTCGAAAACATCTGATAATTTGCAAAG
>NZ_VPEG01000149.1:0-1477 GCF_013417275.1 Acinetobacter sp. YH16038
AAAATTGATTTATTCACCGCTGAACAGTTGATGTCTCAACCTGAATTACTCTGTCAATATGATGGACTAATTTGGGGTACTCCAACCTATCTCGGTGGTGTCTCTGGCACTTTTAAACAACTCATGGATGCCACAGGTCCATTATGGAAGAAGCAGGCTTTTAAAGGAAAATTAGCCGCAGGATTTACTGTTTCCTCATTACCTGCTGGGGATAAGCAATCGACCCTGATTTCGCTTTTCACCTTTTCGATGCAACACGGTATGGTATGGGTCGGCAACCCTATTTTACCTGAGCAACATCAAGGTGTTCCGTATACGCAAGCAGCCAATCGTCTCGGCTCATGGTCTGGTCTTATGGCACAAGCCGAACATGCCAGTGCGGCAGATGCTTTTGATATTGGCGATATTAAAACCGCTCAGTTATTTGGACAAAACTTTGCATTTCGCTTAAATGCATATCAAGGAACATGATCAAATGAAAGAGTCTAGTCTTTAATTTCCATATGTTTTTTAATCTCGGGCATTACTACATTAAAAACATTAGGTGTTATCAATAGTTTCTTTTCTATGTGAATGTCAGCATGGATTAGGAATATCTCTTATGAAGAAGATCCTGTCAGGATGATGGGTTTTCTTTATTTATCTTACAAATTCTGAAAATATCTATACGTTGCCATCATTCTTATCTTTTTTGCAGCATTTATCGCTGGAGAATGAATAACCCTCATATCCATTAAATACACATCCCCTTGTACGCCAGTTAATTCAATGATCTCTAATTTTTTATTCTGAAAATCAAAAGGCTGATTTAATATTTTCGTACTCAATAAATGATTCAGCTGACTTGAAGAAGATCGTTCAGTTAAATGATGTGAACCTTTCAAAACTAGAGTTCCACCACCATGAGGTTGAATATCATCAATGATTAAAAAAAATTGCAGTGACTCAAAAGCTGTTGAATGTGAATCGACATGCCATTTTAAATCATTCAGTGTCCATTTTTCCTGTTGAGGTAATGTCAGTAGAAGTTGCTGTTTCTGATCAGAGTAAAACTTTTTAGCAAAAATTTTGAATACAACTTCACCCAAAATATCTGAATATTTTTCTAAAGTTTTTGGCTGTTTAACTGTTCTGGACAACATGACAATCTGTTGAAAATGACTCAATTTTTTCAATTCTTTAGAGATTATTTTATTATTTTCATAAATTTTTAAACGTTTCAGTTCTTCAACCAAACTCTCTTTGATTAAATTTACTTCTTTTTTATCAATAAACTGAGATAGCTTAACAATTCCATCAACACTTAAGTCAGTTTTAATTTGTTTTAACTTTATTTGATCCAAATCGGCTCCATTATGATTCATTTTAAAAATTTCCAATCCCTAAGATTCAATCAGCTCTACTTAGGCAATAGCCTTAATAAACCAGCATTTTTTCCATCTTCCAACACCCAAATCGAGCCATTATATGCAGTATG
>NZ_VPEG01000150.1:0-1447 GCF_013417275.1 Acinetobacter sp. YH16038
TTTATTGAAATGATTTTTTTTTGATCATAGACTGTGTCCATACACTGTGCCAAATATATGAGACCTATATGAAATGGCTCTTACTTGCTGTCTTTGTCCTTATCTTGCTTTTCATCCCTGAGATATCTCAGGCTCTAGAAGTCTTTTTCTCACATCCTTTCCGCTTTGCCCTAGCGCTGATCTTAGGGATGATCTTTTACGGGTGGATGACTTTCAAAAAAGAGGGCGAAGAGCTTCCAGGCTTTCTGAAACTTCTTTTTTTCGGGACAAATGGCCTTTTTTTTATCGCTTGGGGCGTAGCTTTTTTCTTTGGTAAAGCAGGATGGTCTGACGCCCTTGCTCATGGCGGGTTTTTGGTGCTTGGGATGCTTGTAATAGCTTTGCTTGAGCGTCTTTATGTACCTTTTACAGAAAAATTTCTGTCTTTCTTCACTAAAAAAGCAGGGACAGAAAGGGATCACTTGACGGATGTACGAGAAGTCGCAAAGGAAGCTGAAAAAAAGCAAAGTGCACCATCTTTTAACCCTGAAAATTTTTATAAAGCGGGCAGTTTCTTTCTCGGTCTCGATGAGAAAGGCGAGCCGATCTACTGGGAAGGTGACCTGCCTCACTGCCAAATAGTCGGGACTTCGGGCGCAGGGAAAGGTCGAGCCATCGGGACGATCGTCGCTCAGTGTGCTTTGGCAGGTCAGCCTTGCTTTATCTTTGATCCGAAAGACGACGAATATGGGGCAGCCCAAGCCAAAAAAGCGGCCGATGATGCGGGGTTGCCTTACTACTACATCGACTTACGGAAAAAAAAGCCACAATTTTCGATCTTCGAAGGGTGTGATCAAGATCAGCTTGAGGAGCTTTTAGTTGCGGGGTTTGAGCTTGGAGAGAAAGGAGAAGCCTCCGACTACTACAAGCTAGCAGACCGAGATATGGCGTGGAGCATTTCTGAACTTTTTGAGGTAGGAGATACACCTCAAAGCATCTTTAAAGCCCATAGCAAAATGATGGATAAAGCTGAAGGATTTAAAGCAAAATTTTCAGAGCTAGCCCGTACTCCATCGATCAACGCAAAACTGGGACTTTCCCTTTTGAGCGTCGTACAAAAAGCGGGGGTTGTTTACATCGTCGGATCGATGAGAAATTCCCGCATCATCCGCATCCAAAAGATACTTTTAGTCTGGCTTATACAGCAAACAGAAATTCGTGATCGTATAGAAAGTACGCCTAAAAAGATCCTCGTCGTTTTGGATGAGCTTAAGTATCACATCTCAAAGACTGCGCTCGAAGCTTTGGGTGCTGCACGTGATAAAGGGCTTCATGTACTTATGGCACATCAAAGCCTTGGTGATCTAAGAGACTGCCCAAGTGATCTAAAGCCTGAAACTGTCATCGATGCAGTCTTTGAAAATGCACCCCTTAAAATCGTCTACAGAGTCCAAAGTCCTGAGACTGC
>NZ_VPEG01000151.1:0-1393 GCF_013417275.1 Acinetobacter sp. YH16038
AGTAATGCCAGTCAGTTAAGAGATTGACTGGCATTTTTTTGGGTATTTCTGTGGTTTCCCTTTCACAACTCGTGGGTAGTTTCTACTTCTTTTTTTCGGTAAAACATACCTTTTAGATTTTTCCATTAAACTTTCTAGATGTTTAGGCAAATTGCCTGCGGAAGCCAAAGAATCAAACTTCAATAGGTTAAGGATAGCAATAGAGGTAATATGAAAGCTCATTCTCAAAGGACTGACTTTTGCACGTTGCGCCATATATTTCATTTGTCTTCTTAGAATATTATAGGCAATAAAGACTCCCCATAATTCTTGATAAATCAAGGCAGGTTGTTTACTCCTTAAATGCTTCCCTTCCTGTAAGTTACTCTTGATTTCTCGGTAACACATTTCTATTTCCCAACGCTGGGCATAGAGTTTTGCTAAAGCTAATAATGGATATCTCTTTGAATCTATTAGTGAAGTGATATAACGTCTAATCTTACCTGCCTGCTCAACCTCAATGAGACGTGCCTCCCAATAGTCTCCTAAGGCTGGATTAAGTTTTTTAGCTCTTGTTGATATCGGCATTCTAATATGAAAGTCATGTTGCGAATTACGCTCCACAATCTCATACCGTAAATTATCTTTTGCACGCATAAGCCAATGACTTTCTTCTGCACGTTTTTGCCACCCGATGAGAAAATCTGCAGAGAAATAGGCTCGATCAAATAGGGTAATACTGTGTGAACAAGGAGATAATTGGCTTGCCAGTGTGAGTTCACCTTGATCCATACTGCCTATTTGAGCATCTATAATTTCATGGGTCGCGGTATTTACTAAGCAGGTTGCTCTCACTTGTGGATAAGGAGCATCAGCAGTTTTTCCTTTAGATGAACCAAAGTGTGCAAAATTCTCATCTGTATAAGGCATAGACCAAACAACACCATCAACAGCGCACACACTCAGACCGTGAAAGTTTGAGTATTGCTGCTGAGATTCTTCAAACCAGGCTTGGCTAAGTAAAGAAAATAGTGCATTTAAAGGTTCTGATCCTAAACGTTGTCGTGCTTGTACTACTGCGCTAGGAACACAATATTCTGTTGTACCAAATACAAGTTTTAGCTGTTCTACGACATATCCGATAGGTTGATTTCGAAATAAAGCGAGTCCAATGACAAGCCACACCACATGTTCAGCAGGTAACTTCCTTCTTCTAATTGATGCCTTACCTGTTTGATGCAGACTTTCCTCAATCCAGTTGAAATCAATAAATTCACTAAAATGGCTAAGTGAAGGTAAAGAATGTTGAAGGGTGCAATCTAAATTTTCAGATAAAGTCATAAAAAAATGAGCGTATTTACATACACTCATTTTTACTACATTTTACTAATATTTGCTTAACTGACTGGCATTA
>NZ_VPEG01000152.1:0-1387 GCF_013417275.1 Acinetobacter sp. YH16038
AGAACTGGTTACGATAATCTTACGTTTAGCCATGTGCTTCTTCCGACATAGCTTTAATCGCTTCTTCTACCGTTTCGTACTCGGTGTACTCGCCATTTTCAATCTCTTTTAAAGATTGAAGTAACTTAGCTGCTGCTTTAGGAGTTAAAGCAGTTTCTCGCGCATAGTCAAAAGATAAAGGGATCGCCTTAGTTTTAACGATTTGATTCAAGAACAGTTTGAATGCTTGGGGCATAGTCAAACCGTAGTCTTCTAAAATAGGCGTGACTTGTTCTTTTAACTCTGCTTCTAAGCGCATATTGAAATTGACTGCGGACATGATTTCCTCACTCAAAAAACATTAAAGTAAAGATAATATAAGGCATATTCTTTACTTTTTCATTACTTTTGATGTAATAAATGGTTTCTAACAAATGAATTTCGTATAACCACCATTATGTTAAATGTATAACTTTATAAAGTGTTAATTTTAAAGTCTTCCAATGTTTTGCCTTTTTCTTCTAATAAATTATGAACAAACTCAGGCTCTAATTTCAGCATCAGTTCAATAGCATCATGGATTTTCCAAAATTGTAATTCAGGATGATCTATTATTTGGATTAAATGGTTTTTAATTAAAGGAATATATTCATCGTATTTTTCATCATCAATTAACCAAAATAAGCGACTAATATCAAATGGTTCTGTATTAGATATTTCTATAATCTTTTGTATAGGATGAAATATTTTTATTCTAGCCTGTTCACCAAATCCTAGATCAGCTTGGAATGCCCAATAACGAACAAAAGCTCTAAGTACATGCTGAAGTGTATCATCATAACCATGTAAACGATGATCTATATAACCAACTAATTTATTTTCATTTAATAAATTTACTAATGCATCAAAACCAGAGGATTGTCCCCAATTAGTCAGAAGTTTTGCTGCCTCAAATACAATATTTTCATCAGAAGAATTTAATAAATTTATGACTTGTTCTATACGATCTTCAGGAATATCTTCTGGATCTAAATCTGTTGCATCACATGCGTAATCTGCATGAGTAGGAACGTCATGCAGTAATACAGAAATTTCTTTATTCATTAAGCCACTCATTAATAATTATCTTAAGATTTTCTAAAATTAACATAATACACCTTATACGAAATGCTCTAAATTATTTGTTTTAATTCAATAGTTTATTTCGTATTGAAAAGCCCAATCACACCCGATTGGGCTTTTTTTATGACTTTTCACGTTCCACGCTTAATAAGTAAGCAATGTTCCACACTTTTGTTTAGCTAAAAATAACAATAAAACCTTACTCATCTGTAAAAACTGCCCGAGCTAAACGGCCCAATAATCCCCTTTTTTTAGGTTCCGGTTCAACGTGTTCAGGAATAGGTAT
>NZ_VPEG01000153.1:0-1381 GCF_013417275.1 Acinetobacter sp. YH16038
ATAGTCGAAGCCAGAGAGTCAAGAAATCTTTCTCCAGATACTCCAATAGAAGTATCTGTGAGTGACTACATCCATCAATTTAAAGTAGATAGTAATAATGCTTATGCTTTACTTAAAGATGCTGCTAAGACATTAAAACGAAGAGAATTTAGTTATCTAGATAGGTATAAGGGGATAGAGGCTCTTTCGACTGCCAATTGGGTTAATAAAGTAACGTATGTTGATAATAACGGTTTGATTGTTTTATATCTAAGTCATGAAGTAATTAGCTTAATAAGCAAATTGAGTGAGCAATTTACAAAATACTATATCGAACAAGTTTCAGACTTTAAAAGTAAATATAGTATTCGCTTATATGAACTTATTATTAAGTGGTTAAGCGTTACTAAGACAGAAAAATACAGCATCAATGACTTGAGATCAAAGCTTGGACTTAGTGTTGAAGAGTATTCAACTATGTCTAATTTCAAATCCAATGTCTTAGACAAAGCAATTAATGAAATTAACAAACATACTGATATAAGTGTTGATTATCAACAGTTTAAGAAAGGTCGAGTTATCACTGATATTCAATTTTCTATAAAGTCTAAAGCTCGACCTTCTAAGCAAACTAACTCTCTCAAACAGTCTTTTTATCAAATGAGTGACTCACAAATTAACTTATTTGGAAATCAATTATCTCGCCTACATGAACTGTCTCATTTAGCAAATCAAGGTGAAAGCTATGAAGAGTTAGCCATTAAAATTAAAGATATGCTCAGAGATCCAGTACAACAAAAACAACTTCTTCCACATCTTAAAGATCTAGGTTTTAACGTTTAAGTACATTACAGTTCATGTAATGACGGACTAAAACCATAATTAAAGAACTATGCCTAAATTTACTGTTGCGGAATTAGCTAAAAAATATGGAATCGCTCGTACATCTATTTATGATCGTATGAAGAATGGTTCTATTAGTTATGAAATTGATGCTAAGAATCGAAAAGTCATTGATTTTAGTGAAATGCAACGTGTTTACGGTATGCCTAACAGTCAGGCTGACAGTAAGCCTGATAGTAAGGAAACTGACAACACTACAGTTGAACTGTACAAGCAACTGATTGAAGAATTACGACATGATAAATCAGTTGCCGAAGAACGTGAAAGGCGTATGTACAAAGAGATTGAGCAACTTAAAGATAAAATTGACAACCTAACATTAGCACTTGGCTATACACCTAAAAATATTCAGCCTGACAGTCAGGCTTACAGTACAAATGAACAAATCCGTACAACTACAGACTTACAAGAAATTGTACAGCCCGAACAAATTACAGCAATAGAAAATAAGCCTATTCAGCAAGCTGCTACGATAACACCGGAACCTAAAAAACGAGGT
>NZ_VPEG01000154.1:0-1365 GCF_013417275.1 Acinetobacter sp. YH16038
TGATTTTTCTAAAATTGGATAAAGCTCTCTGAATTTTTCAGGCTCTAAAAGCATATCAGCGATACGAATAGCAAATTGTTGGTAGCTTTCTGTACCTTGTGAATATATTCCCATCTCAGGCATTTCTGACATTTTATTCGCAAATAAATGGCGTTGTGCATCGGTCATTTTTATAAAAAAATCAGGCGTGTTTGGATCTCTTTTTGCTTCAACTTTTGGCTGTTGTTTTTGCTTAAATTTGAAAGAAAAACCTGAAATGATCCGTCCTTTTTTATGCTGTTCATACGTTACAGTAATATCAGTATGCTCATTAATTTGTTTAATTGATGGTTCAAGCACACGCTTTTTGAAGTCACTCATGGCGGTGTATTCACTATCAACAAGACCTAATCTGTTTCTAAACTCACTAAGTTCTAGTTGTGGAACTTTTCCAACTTCACGCCAAGCAATCAGCAATTCATAAAGCCTAGTGGCGTATTTACTGGTTAGGTGAGCAACTTGTTTAGCTTCATATTTTGTAAAGTGTTCTTCCAATCGTGTGATTAAAGGCACTACATCAGGAGCAAAAGTAATTTCTAACAATGCTAGGTCATCTACATAAAATATACGGCTTACCCAGCGAGATCGAACAATGCCGACTTTGCCTGTTTTTTTATATTCGGCTGTATAACTAAATTGACGATTAAACAGATTATTTACAGCTTCTCTCAAAGCTTTATATGACGCATCGGCAGATACATTGAATAGCTTGGCGTAGTCACTAGCATGTATTTCCAGTTTACTATCCGCAGTGATTCCTTGTCCCGATTCTCTAGCATTAATGATAGCTAGCATGATCAAACGTTGTTCCGTTAGCTCTAGGTTGTAACTGGCATTTATTAGAGCATTATCTTTCACGACTAAACTATTTTTCATAAGAAGAACTTATTATTATCTAATTAAAGGACAATGTAATCTAATATCTTTTTAAGGTCAATATTTATAATGTCTTTTAATTAAGAGCAAATGTCCGTTTATACAAGAGCAAATGTCCGTTTATACAAGAGCAAATGTCCGTTTATACAAGAGCAAATGTCCGTTTATATAGTCTGTAACACTTACTACACAAGGGTTTCAACCTGTCTAAAAGCATTAAAAGCTTTAAAAATAATTAAAAGCCTTTCGAGAGGGGAGTGCTTAAAACTGCCCTATGTACTCGCTAAAGCTCGTACTCTATTGAAGCTCGTTCCTCGCTTCGTGGGGCAGTTTTTAGTTAATCCTGTTTGTGAAATCTAAAAGCAAAAGCATTGGTAATGTATTCGCTTCGCTCATACTTTTTGAAAAGCAAAAGCTCCAAAGTTCGCACCCATTCGGGATGCTCTGTAC